>JAOUKG010000460.1 GCA_029882725.1 Cyclobacteriaceae bacterium | reverse complement strand
GAGAGGAATACCTCAACATGAAAGCTGGAGGAAGCCGCTTCCCCGCTTCGCATGAAACCGTCGACAATAAACAGCATTATGTTTTTCAGGATGGAAGCACAGTATTTAAATTTGCCGTAACCAATATGGCTGATGTAAGTGCTGAAATCATGGAAAAAAACAATCTTACTGCTGATGATGTCAAATGGCTGGTGCCTCACCAAGCCAACAAACGCATTATCGATGCAACCGCTCGAAGAATGGGTGTAGGTGAGGATAAAATCATGATGAATATCGAAAAGTACGGCAATACCACTGCAGGTACTATACCACTTTTGCTTTGGGACTATGAAAACAAGTTACATAAAGGAGATACGCTAATTCTAGCTGCTTTCGGTGGTGGTTTTACCTGGGGATCCATTTATGTAAAATGGGCTTACTAACCTGAACAGTATTGCGGTTAATCCTAACATTTGTATATTTAAACAAAATCTAATTTTATGGCTTCCACTGCGGATTTTAAAAACGGATTATGTATTGAATTCAACAATGATCTTTATACCATTGTTGAATTTTTGCATGTAAAACCCGGTAAAGGTCCTGCCTTTGTTCGAACCAAATTGAAAAATTTAAAAACGGGGAAGGTTGTTGAAAACACTTTTAATTCTGGGGTTAAAATTGTAACAGCCCGAATTGAACGACGTCCTCATCAGTTTTTATATAAGGATGATCTTGGGTTTCATTTTATGGACGCAAACACCTTTGAACAAATTTCGATAGAAGATAGTATTATTGAACATCCTGATCTCATTAAAGATGGGCAGGAAGTTGAGGTAATTGTTCACGCAGAAACAGAAACTATCCTCGGTTGTGAATTACCGGCATTTGTTATTCTGGAGGTAGTTTATACTGAACCCGGTATAAAAGGAGATACAGCCACAAATGCTACCAAACCCGCAAAACTAGAATCCGGAGCAGAAATTCAAGTTCCTTTATTTATTAATGAAGGAGATAAAATAAAAGTAGATACACGTACTTATTCCTATCACGAACGCGTGAAAGAATAAGCCTCAGTAAATTGATTATCAACAAAAACACACTCTAATGAAAACAAAAGAAATTCAGGATCTTATTGATTTTATTTCAAAAAGTGGATTGAACGAAGTAAATATAGAAACAGAGGAATTAAAAATTTCTATTAAGCGTAGTCCGGATGTGAAAACCACAGAATATGTATCTAGCCCTGCTGTTGCGCAACCACAAGCACCGCAAGCAAGTGCAGCACCCGTTCAAAGTGTGGAAAAAGCTGCAGAACCAGCTAAAAGCAACTATATTGAAATAAAATCACCTATGATTGGTACCTTTTACAGGTCATCCAATCCTGAATCCGACTCCTTTGTTTCCGTAGGAGATACGGTAGAAATAGGGCAAACGGTTTGTATTATCGAAGCAATGAAACTATTCAATGAAATAGAATCGGATGTTTCTGGTAAAATAGTGAAAGTGCTTGTTGACAATGCCACTCCTATCGAATACGACCAACCTTTGTTTTTAGTAGATCCATCATAACCTCAAAAAAGGATATGTTTAAAAAAATACTTATCGCCAATAGGGGTGAAATTGCCTTACGGATAATCAGAACTTGTAAGGAAATGGGAATAAAAACAGTTGCTGTATATTCCAAAGCCGATTCGGAGAGCCTTCATGTGCGTTTTGCAGATGAAGCTGTTTGTATTGGTGAAGCCCCAAGCAACAAATCATACTTATATATTCCTCATATTATTTCAGCTGCTGAAATAACCAATGCCGATGCGATACATCCTGGCTACGGATTTCTTTCTGAAAATGCTGAGTTTTCTCAGGTTTGTGCCGATTACGGTATAAAATTTATCGGTGCCAGTGCAGATATGATCAATAGAATGGGAGATAAAGCCACGGCCAAGGCTACCATGATGGAAGCGGGAGTACCTACCATACCCGGGTCTGTAGGACTTATTGATTCTATTGAAGAAGGCATAGAGCTATCAAAAGGAATTGGTTACCCTGTTATTCTAAAGGCTACCGCAGGTGGTGGTGGACGTGGAATGCGGATTGTGAACAATGATTCCGAATTCAAAAAAGCCTGGGATGACGCACGTCAGGAAGCAGGTGCTGCCTTTGGAAATAATGGCTTATACCTTGAAAAGTTTGTTGAAGAACCACGACATATTGAAATCCAAATTGTAGGGGATAAAAATGGAAAAGTTTGTCACCTTTCAGAAAGAGATTGCAGTATCCAAAGAAGGCATCAAAAGTTGATTGAAGAAACCCCTTCTCCTATTGTTTCACAGGAATTAAGAGAAAGAATGGGTGAAGCCGCAATTAAAGGAGCTGAAGCTATAAAATATGAAGGGGCCGGTACTGTTGAATTTTTAGTTGATAAACATGGTGATTTCTATTTCATGGAAATGAATACTCGTATTCAGGTAGAGCACCCTATCACCGAAGAAGTTACAGACTTCGACCTTATTAAAGAGCAAATTAAAGTAGCTTCTGGTGTGCCTGTATCAGGAAAAAATTATTTTCCCAATCTGCATGCCATGGAATGTCGTATAAATGCTGAGGATCCTAAAAACGGATTCAGACCCTCTCCAGGTAAAATTACAAACTTACATCTTCCTGGTGGTCATGGTATCAGAGTAGATAGTCACGTATATTCAGGCTATACCATACCGCCGAATTACGATTCCATGATTGCAAAGTTAATTGCAACCGGACAAACTCGTGAGGAGGTTATCACAAGAATGAAAAGAGCTTTAGAGGAATTTGTAATTGAAGGGGTAAAAACCACAATCCCTTTCCATATTAAATTGATGGACGATCCTGTTTTTAAATCTGGCATCTTCACGACAAAATACCTTGAAACTTTCGATTTCAGTAAAATTTAACTAATAGTATAACTAAATTGGCCATAGATGTGTTTTTAAACAAAAATATCTATGGCCTTTATAGCAAAATACAAGCCCTGGAATAAGCCGGGCACTACTTTCACGGAAGAAAATATATATAAAAACCGCCGTGAAATCATTAAAAACCTCGGTCTCACTACCGCAGGTTTACTATCAGCACCTTTCCTTTTAAATGCTTGCAATAGTCCGGGAACATCTTCCGTTAATGGAGATTCCATCACCAATTTAAACTCAGCAGAATGTGATAATTGCTTTACATTTGAGGGTATGGATACATTTTATCCTGCAAATAAAAATACAAAATACACCATCGACAGGCCCCTTACCAAGGAATATGATGCTACCCATTACAATAATTATTATGAATTTATAGATCCTTCGGATCAGAACATCTACAATGCTTACAAGTTTGTAGATAATTTTGATAACAGGGATTGGAAAATTGAAGTTTCCGGGTTAACCGAAAACCCTGGCACGTATTACCTGGGAGATTTAATTCAAAAATTTGGCCTTGAGGAAAGAATTTATCGATTTAGGTGCGTAGAGAGGTGGTCAATGGCAGTTCCCTGGACCGGATTTCCACTTTCCAAACTAATATCATTTCTGAAGCCCAATGAAAAGGCTACCCATATTAGTATGGAAACC
>JAOUKG010000459.1 GCA_029882725.1 Cyclobacteriaceae bacterium | reverse complement strand
CCGAAGTTTTCGTATCAGATCATACATAAACAAAGGGCTGGAGTATATAAAAAACAACATTTATGGAAAAGCACTAACCTATACAATGAAGTATCGGTTTTTATCGGCTTGTTTCGTTTTTGCTGTGTTCCCGTTAATTTTTGGATTGATTCAAGGTGGTTTTATAAAATCTACCTTTTTCCCACCCTTGCCACATTCTAATTTTCAGGTAAATATTTCTTTTAAACCGGGGGTAACCGAACAAACCACCGAAAAATACATAGCGCGTATAGAAGACCTGATCTGGGTGGTAAATAATGACTTAAAGAGTGAGTTTAAAGATTCAGTAGATTTTATAAGATTTACAGTTAGTTCAGTAGGTTCCAATCAAGGAAGTGGTGCCGATGTTGGCTCTCATGCTGGTGGTATTAATGTGTTTTTTAAAGAACTTGATGGAACGGGCGTAAGTAGTTATGATATCATCAACAGAATACGGGGCAAGGTAGGTCCCATTCCCGAAGCCGAAAAGTTTTTAATTGGTGCTAGTAACCGTTTTGGTTCACCTGTTGCAGTAAGGTTAATGGGTAACAATTATAAGGACCTTGAATTGGCCAAGGAATATTTTAAGGAAGAATTGGCTAAAATACCTGCCTTAAAAGATATTCAGGACAATGAAAAAGTGGGTAGAAGGGAAATGTTGTTTGAACTAAAACCTGAAGCCTATTTTTTAGGACTTACACACAATGACATCACTTCCCAAATACGACAAGGGTTTTTTGGAGAAGAAGTTCAAAGACTTCAGAAGGGGAAAGACGAAGTAAGAGTTTGGGTACGTTACCCAAAGGAAGACCGTGTGAACCAGGGACAACTTGAAACCATGAAAATAAAAACCTCTGTTGGGGGTAGTTATCCTCTAACACAGGTAGCTGATTATGAAATGGAGAGGGGAGTGTCTTCTATTTCCCATTTTGATGGTAAAAGAGCAATTACCATTGAAGCAGATATGGTTGATCCATTTGGAGAAGTTCCGCCAATTTTAAGTGAAATACAAGCCAATATTGTTCCTGAATTGCAAATCAGGTTTCCTTCAGTAACTGTTGATTACGGGGGGCAAAGTGAGGCCAGCACTAAAGCACAAAAGGAGATTTTATTGTATTTCGTTGGGGCTTTTATATTGATTTTTATTATTGTAATGATCAATTTCAGGTCTTTTTACCAGGCTTTGATGATTATTATGATGATACCACTTGGTTGGATTGGGGCAGTAGCAGGGCATGGTTTTGAAGACAAGCCATTATCATTGATAAGTATGTGGGGTATGATTGCTCTTTCAGGAGTAATTATTAACGATGCTGTTGTATTTCTTTCCAAATACAATCAACTTATTGAGGAGGGGCATAATCCAGTTGATGCGGCTTATCGTGCGGGACTTGCCAGATTTAGAGCCATAATGCTTACTACGGTTACTACGGTTGCCGGTTTGTGGCCTTTGATTTTAGTAAATAGTTTATCAGCCCAAATGCTTATACCAATGGCCATTTCTGTTGCATACGGTGTTTTGATTGGCACATTCTTTATACTGATGTTTTTCCCGGTTCTTATTTTGTTGTTTAATGACTTAAGAAGGTATGGGAATTGGATTTGGACAGGAATAATGCCTAATTCAATAGAGGTTGAAAGGGCTTATATTGATGAGAAAAAAAAGGCAGTTTATGCCGAAGATGAATCTGTAGTTTCTGAATAGAATAGTTATAATGCGATATATTTTAATATTAATTTTTGCCGGTAATTCTTTACAGCTCTTTAGTCAGGATACTTTGAGTTTGGCAAATGCAATTCAATTGAGTTTGGAAAGGAATTACGATATAGTAATTGAAAACAAAAGGACAGATATTGCCAGTAATAACAATACCTGGGGACAGGCGGGCAGATATCCTTCTGTTGAGTTGTTTATTGGTCAAAACAATAACCTTACAGATAATATTAAAACAGCAAATCCCTTCCAATTGCAGGGAAAGACTCTTTCAAATGGGATTAGTCCGGGAATTGCGATGAATTGGGTATTATTTGACGGTTTTAGGGTTTCTATACAGAAATCGAGGTTGGAGCAATTGCAGGCAGAATCGAATGGGAATGCCGAAATTGTGATTTCAAATACAATTCAGGCTACTATTTTGAGCTATTATGCGGTTGTTCTTCAGGAAGAATTGCTAACGGAACTTCAGCGTCAACTTAAATTAAGCAGGGACAAGCTGGATTATGTGAAGGTAAAATCTGAGATTGGAAGTGCTGTGAGCAGTGATATTCTGTTGGAAGAAACCAATTACCTAAATGATAGCACGAATTATTTAAATCAAATCCTGTCGCACAGAAATGCAAAAAGGAATCTTAACTTTATTTTGGCTGAACAAAACCCAGATAAGGAATATGTCTTTTCAGACAAACTGCAATTAACATTGGAGGACTATGCCTTGCAGGATTTAATTTTAAAAATGGAAGAGAGTAATAGTGATCTTAGGAAACAGTATATTTCTGAGTCTATTCGTCAGTATGATGTTCAATTGGCTAAGAGTGAGAAATATCCCAGTGTCACTTTTTCGGGAGGTTTTACCAATAATAATAGCAGGGTAGATTTAAGTAATGCTTATCGAGTAAATAATGACGGAAGCTATACGCAAGGGTCTTCAGAGCCTCTTACTGCAGTTTCAAATAATTTATTTGCCAATTTTAGGGTGAGTTTTACTCTTTTTAATGGAGGAAGAATCAACACAGCTATTTCCAACGCCTATTTACAGGAAGAAATCTCATCTTTAACTACTGAAAAGATTAAATTGTCTTTGTATCGAGATATGTCATCTACTCTGGATGAGTACAATATGAGGAAACAGGTTTTGGGAATAAATGACCGCAAACTTGAAGTAGCACAGAAAAATCTAAACATTGCCAACGAAAAATTCAGGAATGGCACAATCAATTCCTTTGATTTTCGAACTGTACAAAACAACCAACTATCTGCAGCTATACAGCGGTTGGTATCCCTTTACAATGTAATAGACAGCCAGATAGGTCTAATGCGTTTGACGGGAGGTATTTTGGAATATAGGTAGGATTTAATTCCTACCTATTGTCGTTTAACTACTTTTACATCCATCCCTTCTTGAATTGAATAAACTGTATTGTCGTACATGGCTTCACATTTTATTGCCGGCAGATAAAACTCACCTAAATAGGATGCATTCAACTGCACATAAAAGGTCTTTTTCTGTGCTCTTTTCAGGTCGAAATAGGTATAAACTCTATCGTCGCGAATATCCTGATAAGTAAATGTTGAATTTTTGAACGGTTGGTTTATGTCATTCAATCTGAAATTGATGATTTCCCAACCACTTGGAAAAATCTGGCTCAGTGACATATCAGTTAAATCTCCTGCAAGGCCAATGTTTGTTACCGTAACCTCAGCAATAAAATTGCTACCCTGAGATAAATTGGCTGGATCAATTTTTTCACCATCCATATTTTTGTAAATGATATTGGTTTTGATACCTTTTTCCTCTGTTACTTCTTCTCCACGAGCAGGAGTGCCCGTAAGTACCAG
>JAOUKG010000458.1 GCA_029882725.1 Cyclobacteriaceae bacterium | reverse complement strand
GTTTAAAAAATACAAGGGAACACTTTGAAACAGAGGTTCAATTCGAAAAACTAAACCCAGTTTCCCAATTCTGTTTCCTGCAATTATTGAAAAAAGATGTATTATATTTGTGAGATATGAAAAGGTTTTACATTATCGCAGGGCCAAATGGAGCAGGCAAAACAACGGCATCATATTCCATCCTACCTGAGATTTTTGAATGTAAAGAATTTGTAAATGCAGATGAAATCGCAAAAGGCATTTCTCCTTTTAACCCTGAAAAAGTAGGAATTAAAGCAGGTCGCATTATGTTGGCTAGGATTCAGGAGTTACTGGACCGAAATGAAGTGTTTGCCTTTGAAACTACTCTATCGACCAAAAGCTATGCTGGCCTAATCGAAAAAGGGAAGAAGAAAAACTATGAAGTAATTTTATTGTTCCTGGCGTTAGATTCAATAGAACTCGCGGTTAAGCGTGTCAGCACCAGGGTAAAGGAAGGTGGTCACAATATTCCGGAAAATGTGATCAGAAGAAGGTTTACCAATGGTCTGAAAAACTTTTTTAGAATATATATCCATATTGTTGACAAATGGATAATGGTTGATAATTCTGGAGAAACGTTTAAAATAATAGCTGAAGGGACAAATAAAGAAACTGTGGTGAAAAATAAAGAAAATTGGCAAAAATTAACAAACACATATTATGGAAGTTAGAAAGGAATTACAAGATTTGGAAGATAAAGTAATCAAAGGATTGGAGAAATCACATAAGGCAATGCTCCAATTTAAAAAACAAATGAACAGCCCCCTGATTGTTTCAAAAGAAGGTAAGGTAGTTGAAATAAAGGCTGAAAGCATTCTGAATACAGAGACCTGATACTATACCCTGGATAACAACAAATCCTTGTTAAAAATCAGGCTGTTTTGGTCATTTTCCCTCCCTATCTTCGCCCAATGTCCCGAAATTCCTACGAGACCTCTATTAAATACCTTGTCAGACTAGGTTGCGCCAGCCCTCAAAGATATCCGCTTTTCCAACTCCATGGTAGAAGCGGCAAATAAACTTCTGAAATATCGATACCTCTTTCCAGAAAACATTGTGGATGGAACACAACTTAAAACCGTCCTTGAAAATTCTATTCATGATTTCAATGATGTGCGACCGCATGGGAAATTAGGAGGCCTCACACCCAATGTAGCTTATCAAAGCCAAAATGTGCCTATTGTCTTTGATCCAGAGGCTCTTAGAACCAGAATTAAAGAAAATAGAGGTAATTCCAGATGCACCCAATGTAAAACAGAGTAAACATAAATGAAGATGCCATCGAATTCCTAAAAGCAACCAGTGATTATACGACACTAAACCAGCCTTTACTCAAAAAAGTGCCTATACGAATCATATAGACCTTTTTTCCCTTATTAGAGACAGGTTTTCATAGAATTATTGAGTATCTAGCAGCGGAAAATTGAAAAAGTGATACGATAAAAGTTCACAAAAAAAGCAGCTGACACAAAAACAGCCAACTCAGAGTGTATTGGCTAATTTTCCCTTGTTAGGGACAGGTTTTTATGGGATTAGCAGGGAGCGTGATTAATTGGAGGTGAACTCACTCAATCATTCGTTTTCTTTTTAAAATACAACAATACATCAATTGTTAATTTGTAAAAGAAGTAAGAAAACACAAGCACTTGTAGTAATTGTATAATTATGGCATAAAAGATATTATTCGTAATGAACATAATCATATAATATAGATATCCAGACAAAATTAACAAAGGGTGCGCCGACAAAAACTGCGACTTAAATTCTATGATTGATTTGATTATTGGCAACGAAAAATATATCGTAAACAATATTATATAAAAACTAAACAATCTAGTCATATTTTAATTTATCCATTTCCTTGTGAACTTCTTTCTGACGATCCATTGACTCATCTATTATTTTATTCATAATCAAACCAACAAATAAATTTCTCACAACAACAGCTGCATTATATGTTTCCTCTGATATCTCTTTTTTAGTGTATGGGTCTTCCTGATTACCTTTTTGGTACATTTCAATAATGGCATTTGCTCTTTGTACCAAAGCTATGTCTGCTGGCACAGCATTTATATCAAACATTGCACCATCAAAACCTGCAGCATCAACTTTATCATAATCTTTATCATGTTGTTTCGCTGCAGCATCTAAAATATCAATTGGGGCTAAGTCATAATTAGTATGTTTTCCACGCATTGTAATCCCTTCAGGTAACTCTGGATTAAAAGGTCCTACATAAAGTCCATGAAAGTTTTTGCCAAATATTGTTTTCCTATCTGTTCTAACAATTCTACTACTATAGGAAGGATCGTGTCTTTCCCTTAACCATTTTTCTGCTGATACATTATTGTTTCTAAGTTCAAAATCCCCTGTGTAATGATGAACATAATTAATCTGAAATCCTGCTCCTCTAGTTCCTTCATTTTTTAATTCATAATCAGTTGTAAGCTCTATACTTTGAAAATGACCATTTAGGGTAGTGATAGTATAAGTTGCATACTCCAACCCATCCAAGTCTATCCCATCAATAGGTCTATTACTAGCAAACTGGTAAGGCGTCAACATCGGGTAACACCCCGTCAACGGGTCAACACTCAAGAACTTCGCAATCCCCGGGTTGTATATCCTGAACCCATAGTCGTACACACTCTGGCTGCCCCATTCACCTGACGGGTCCTTTTCCTTGCCGTTGAACCCGTACCTATACCCATCTTCCCCCTGCTTCACAGCACTGTGCCCGGCAATCTCCATTCCGAAGGGATAGTAACTGCTAAAAGAAAGAACGTCGGGATCGAAGCCCGTGAAGGCTCCAACTCCATCTACTAATGTAGGGACTTTTTTATCGGAAACAAGGGCACGGACGTTGCCAAGGTGGTCTTTCATCTCATATTTTTTACTAGCCAGCTGGCGGGAGAACAGTCCTACGTAGTTTTCATAAGGTGCCTAGCTGGTGTACCTCTGGTGCCTGACGGTAAAGGTATTGGTGGGACTGGCCACGGCTACAAAACCGGGATCAAAAGTGATTGTGGTACCCGCCTCGAGCACGTAGGAGATGGTGCCGTCGTTGTTTTCGTTGGTCAAGTGGTGAATACAGAACAACTATTCTTGAATTAGCTCTAAATAGAAATTTCTGATACTTGTAAAATAAATGAGGAAATGTCAGATCAGATTCTGAAAATACAAGGTTAAAAGTATAAACATTACATTTCACCCGGATCAAAATTATTCGAGAATCCGGATTCTGGATTCATGATTCCTGAATCAAAAAAGGCCGACCGGTAGGCACGTTGCATGCAACGTGCCTACCGGTCGGCCTTTTTTGTACCCGGGGCGGGACTTGAACCCGCACGGACATCACTGCCCACAGGATTTTAAGTCCTGCGTGTCTACCAATTCCACCACCCGGGCAACATTTCAAAAAAAAAGGCCTCCTCTGGCCTTTTCGAGCGAAAGACGGGATTCGAACCCGCGACCCCGACCTTGGCAAGGTCGTGCTCTACCAGCTGAGCTACTTTCGCTTATGCCCTTGAATTTGGGAATGCAAATTTAAATAAGGCTTT
>JAOUKG010000457.1 GCA_029882725.1 Cyclobacteriaceae bacterium | reverse complement strand
TCCGATCTCATCACCACTGCAATTATTAAACCGGCCACATACCAAGGCCACGGTTTACTAATCACTTCTATCACTTCATTCATCATAAATAAAAATTTATAGTTTATAAGTTTAAGTTTTTGTTACTTTTATTTAATCCATTTCAGAATTATCCAAAATTTGAATATTTAACTTATTAGTATAATATACATGAAGCTTAACCTTATGTTGCCAGCTCAGGTAAACTCAGAATAAGAAGGTTGTTTTGAAAAAAAATAATATGTAATGAGATCAATTATCTTGACCTTTTGTTTTCAGTATATTTGAAATTCCATGTTTTTTTTAGCAAACAGGATGAAAAGTTTTGAATACTTTCCGTTCGTAAAAAAACTCACTAATTCTATAAATACAAATCCTGAGAATGAATAGTATCTTTTAGAGCTATAAAAAATAAAATAATTTTTATAGTAGCTTGAAGTGTTTCGGAATAAACCTCCGTTGATTTATTACCCCACGGTAGTTGGGCAATAAATCAACAAAGAAGTATTTTCAATAACCTGAAACCATGTAAAAACAACCTTACTAATTTTTAGTTAAATTGGGTTAAAAAGGTTATTTTAAAGTAGAAGGACAAACATATTCTGTTTTTGGTACATTGGTTTCAGCAATAGCTTTAAAACCACCAGCCACATCTACTAAATTATGAAACCCTCTTGATTTTAGTATGGAAACTGCAATCATAGACCTGTAGCCTCCGGCACAATGAACAAAATAGGTTTGGTCTTTGTCCAGTTTTTCCATATTATCATTCAGATAATCCAGAGGAAGATTTTCAGCACCTTCAACATGTTCAGATAGAAACTCAGATGGTTTTCTAACGTCCACTACTTGAATATCACCGGCATCAAAATGTACAGCAAATTCAGTAGCAGGGATTGAGTTGATAGTATCTGTTTCTTTACCTGCTTTTTCCCACGCTGTAATACCACCTTCAAGAAATCCTAAAGTATTGTCGTAACCAACACGAGAAAGACGAATTACAACTTCTTCTTCTCTTCCTTCTTCTACAATATAAATAATGGGTTGTTGTAAATCCGGGATCAAGGCGCCTACCCAGGGAGCAAAGCTGCCATCGATTCCTATATTTATTGAGTTAGGTACATGTGCTTCGGCGAAGGCCTCTGGTGCTCTTGCATCTAAAACAAGTGCACCTTCATGATTGGCTATGGAATCAAAAGTGTCAGCATCCAAAGGAATATTCCCTTTGGCAAGAATATCATCAATACTTACAATACCAGACTTATTCATGGCAACATTTTGAGCGAAGTATTGTGGAGGAGGAAGTAGACCATCGGTAACTTCTTTGATGAATTCCTCTTTGGTCATATCTTTTCTCAGAGCGTAGTTATTGTTTTTTTGATTACCTAGTAAATCGGTGGTTTCCTTACTCATGTTTTTTCCACAAGCAGAACCCGCACCATGCGCTGGATAAACTATAACTTCATCAGGTAAAGTCATGATTTTGTTTCTTAAACTATCATAAAGCATTCCTGCTAAATCATTTTGTGTAAGAGTTCCTTTTTGAGCAAGATCAGGACGACCAACATCACCAATAAATAATGTATCTCCACTAAAAATTGCATGCTCTTTTCCATTTTCATCTATCAATAAAAAGGTAGTGCTCTCCAGTGTGTGTCCGGGAGTATGAAGTATTTTTATTTTTACTTTTCCAAGTTGAAATGTTTCCCCATCTGTAGCTTCATGAATATCATATTCAGTTTTAGCATTAGGACCATAAACAATTTTAGCACCAGTTTTTGCAGCTAAATCTACGTGACCTGACACAAAATCTGCATGAAAATGTGTTTCAAAGATATATTTTATTTTTGCACCTTCTTTCTCTGCTTTTTCTACATAAGGCTCTGATTCTCTTAAAGGATCAACAATTGCAGCTTCTCCATCACTCTCAATGTAATACGCTCCTTGAGCAAGACATCCGGTGTATATTTGTTCTATCTTCATATTTGATGGTTTAATAATTTTAAATTTATATCACAAAAGTAACAGGACTGTATCATTCCTGCTGTAACTATTGTTACAAACAAATAAAAAAGCGGGATTGTTCTGTGTGTGGGCTGAAAATAGATAGAAATACCCTAAACAGACTTAATTGGCTTGGTTTTTTTCAGAGAATTTAAACCTGAATTTAATTCCGTTTATCGAAATTAAAAGATCGAAACTCACCTTTTAAATTTCGGGTTTCGATCTTTCAAATTTTAATTGGACTATTTACAGAGATAATGAATAGGGAGTTAATGCTATTTATAAATTAAAGGGCATTCCTACAGATAATTGAAGCACCCTGTTTTTATAAGCTATATCACCAGAAGAATATATGTCTGATAAGCCAATTCCATATTTCACATCGAGTAGTATTTTATTGGCTATTAAATATCCCATACCCAGTTGTACACTGAATTCTGCGCGATTACTATTCTCATCAAAAACTATTTTTTCACTAATTGTGTCAGACTCACCGGTACCGGTGTTTTCAATGGAAAATTTAAAGTTGCCATTTAACCAATATCCAATTGAAGGCCCGCCATATAAGAAAAATTTTTTGGCACTCCCTAATCCAAATTTAATCAGGACGGGCATTTCTATATAGTTTAAATCAATACTTTCCGAATATTTATAGTCATTAATCTCGTCTGTAACGCTTAATTTTGCACCTTTTTGTATATACTGTAAATTCGGCTGTAGGGATATCGCATCACTAATTTGTATGTCATATCCAACACCTATGCTATATCCAGGTTTAAAAGGGATTTTAGCTTCGGGATAATATAAAAGTTCTTCTTCCATGCCATTGTTTTTTGAAAGTGACATTCCAATTTTAGGCGTAATTTGAGCTTGTAAAAACATTGTAACCATCAAACTCAATGCAGTGATAATTGTTAACTTTTTCATAATGTAGTCTTTTTGTTGAACATTTATTAAAAATTATTGCTCAATATTCAAGTAATTTTGTCGTTGTACTAATTGAATTATAATGGGGCATTGTCTCTATTTGTATAATATACAAATAAGGATAAAGTGAGGGTTTACTTATTATTGAAATATCCTATTAACACGTAAAGGATACTATACCAACCGTAAAAATCGTATAAGTAATATGAGAGGCACATTTTTATTATTAACTGTTTTTGTTGTTTTATTTATAGGATGCAAAAAGGATTGTATTCCTGAAAATGCAGTCTGTCAAGAGACTGTTCCTCAAAATGAGCTGTGTTTGGCCTATTTTGAACGGTACTTCTTTTCACCTAAAGAAAATAAATGTCAGTTAAAGGCCTATAGTGGTTGCAGTCAAAGGGGTTTTGCAACGTTAAAGGAGTGTGAGTTATGTAAGTGTAATTAATCTAATTAGGGCTTGCTGAAAAACCTAAATCATTCAGGGAACAAACATTCCGTCCCTACCGGGACGGGATGAAAATAATCCATTATTTCTACAAAAATATAATCCCTACGGGATAAAGTTTTCCTTTTTGAGAGCCATTACAAACTCTGTTGCATAAACTGGTTTCGAATTATTTATTGAAACGAA
>JAOUKG010000456.1 GCA_029882725.1 Cyclobacteriaceae bacterium | reverse complement strand
TAGGCCTGTTTGCACATTGCCACCAAAACCGTAACTAGCATTGTTAACCAACAAGGGAAGATATTGGAAAGGAGTAATTTCTTGATTACCTAACTGTCCCCAACTGCCTCTTAATTTAAATTCATCTATAAAATCAGCTTTAAAAAATTCCTCATCGGAAATTTGCCATCCCGCAGATACAGATGGAAATACTCCCCATCTGTTTTCTGGTCCAAATCTGGAAGAACCATCTCTACGAATACTTCCTGAAAGGAAATACCTGTCTTTAAGATTATAATTCACCCTGCCAATAGTTGACATTAATGCCCAATCGACCAAACTACCACTTACGCCAGTAATTTGGGAAGCTGCATTCAAAGCGATTAAATCATTGGTGATATAACCTTGTACGGAAGAACTATGTGAGGAATATGTTGATTTCTGTTGCGTAAAACCAACAAGAAAATCCAAATTATGAATTTCATTAAATTGTTTCTTATAGTTCAGCGTATGCTCTAATAACCAAATCCATTCGCGACTATCAAATCGTTGGCCGGAAGAAAGAATATCCGGGCTTCCACTTCCTTTAAAGGATGGCGTAAAAGAGTTAGACCCACCAAAAAGGAAATCACCACCTAAATTCATCCTGTAGGTAAGGTCGTCCAAAACATCATATTCGGCAAAGACATTGCCGAGGAAACGCAATTGTTCCGCTTCAAAAAAAACTTCATCGGTTTGGAAAAGTGGACCGCCGGTTCTAATAAAACTAGTACCTACATCACCTGGCTGCCCAATGCTTCCATCCGCATTTCTTGCGGGAATGACCGGGGGATTTATTATTGCTCTACCAATTGCGGAACCAAATACAGAATTTTCCGATATTTGGTTACTCATTGATCGTGAGATGGTCATATTGTTGCCTATTCTGAAACGCTTACTAACATCATGGGAGGAATTAATACGCATAGAGAGTCTTTCGAAACCAGAGCCTCTGATGATACCACCTTGATCTAAATTTCCTAGGGATAAGGAATACTTTGAGATTTCATTTCCACCACTCACATTTAGGTTAAGATTTTGAATTGAAGCTGATTGAAAAATTTCGTCCAAGAAATTCGTATTCGCCGGGTTTATAAAACTTGGTGCTGTACCTGAATATTCTGTGATGTACTCTTGATAAGTGGGTCCGTCTAGGATATCAAGCTCTTTTTCTAGACTTTGCACTCCAATGGAATAGTCTACATTCATTTTCAATTTACCAGCCTTACCCTTCTTAGTAGTAATAATCACAACGCCGTTGGCAGCTCTTGATCCATAAATAGCACCTGAAGCTGCATCCTTTAAAATTTCTATGGATTCAATATCATTGGGGTTGATTGTATTAAGTACACCTATGGGCGTTGAGCCGCCGCCTCTTCCAGAGTTATCATTAAACACAGGCACACCGTCTATAACGTAGAGCGGTTCACTATTTCCTGGAGTTCCGATACCTCTTATCCTAATAGAAGTAGCTCCACCTGGAGCACCCGAATTTTGGGAAACTTGAACACCTGCAACCCTGCCAGCCATAGCTTGATCAAAGCCTGTAACGGTCTGTTCTGCAATGACGCCCGACGATATAGAACTGATAGCTCCTGTAACTTCTCTTTTTCTTTGGGTACCATAACCTACAACGACCACTTCATCAAGTTCGGTGAAATTTGGTGCCAAAATAATATCAATAGAAGATCGGCCACTTACGGCAATATCCTGAGTCGTATATCCAATAAATGAAATCCGAATATTTGAATTTTCATCAGCTACATTAAGGCTGAATTCACCATCGGCATTTGTAACAGTTCCATTACTAGTTCCATTCTCGACAACATTTACTCCTGGAACTACAGCACCCGTTCCGTCAGTAATAGTTCCTGAAACAGTAAAGTCAACAGCACGTGCATGCATCTGTGTGAGGGCGAACATCACCAACAATAATACTGACAAAATTTTGGGAGGTCTTAAGACCTCTCGGTGACTAGATATAGAATAACATCTTTCACTTAGTTCGGTTTTTTTCATAAGAATTTGTTTAAGGTATTAATGTGAATTTCTTCTTTTACTTTTTACAATAATTTCCCAAATTAGTATTTAACTTTGGAAAAAAAAACTTTCCTAGTTCCCGCCCAGGGATTTCGCTTTTAAATATTTAATGCAATTTCTCTAAAATCATCGTTTAAGGCGCATTTTTTCATTTTTCCGTGCTAATTCTACGATAATTCTATAAAAAACTGTCCCTTATAAGGTAAAAATGGCCAATACTATCCGTATTGGCCATTTTTGTGATGGGAGTTTATTTGTGTCTTTTCATCAATTGTTACTTTTAGGAATTCATTGGGGTTTTTATATTTCAGTTGTTTTCGTATTGGGTACATCCGGTATTGTCTTGGTTTTGCTGTATTCTTTGTCTCAGTGCCTCCGGATCGAAGGTAAAGGGCATATTTTGGTCTTTGTAGGCCTCATTGGGTGTTAGTCCTCCAAGTTTTCCATGTGGCCTTACCTCATTAAATTCATTTATTGATTTTTCAAGTACAGTTTTAAGTTGGTCCCCGTCCTCGATATTTCCAGGGAAAAGGTACCGATACTTTAATAGTTTATTGGCAGCCTCAACCATTGAATTAGAAAAGAGGATGTCCTTTAACGCCACACTTTTCTTCATATCCACCTCTGTGGAGTTTAGAAAACAATCAATGGTATGATTATTATTTTCCGGGCCACCATCTACAATAAGTTCAACTTCCTTTTCAGGCCTGGCCGTTTCCCAAGCCTCTCTTAATGTTTCCATCCTAATTGCCCCGCTTACACGGTCAGCCATGTCCCAACTCAAAATTTTACGTGAATAATTGTCAACCACCAGATAAATATAATGCTTTATTCCATCAAGGGTCTTGAAGATAGTAATATCAGCATGCCAATACTGATTGGGATATGAGGCCTTTAGTCCCTTTTTGTAAGGATTTCTTCTTCGGAATGCTTGTTTTCGGATGCCGAGGAGTTTGTTGTACTTGTACCAGGTAGCAGGCGATGCCGTCCCGTAATCACGGGAGCAGACCTTTCCGAATGGCATAATAGCACAAGGAAACGATGGGCCAGTGCTTGAATTCCGGGTCTGTCAACAGGCTTTTCATCGTTTCCACTTCTCCGGGCCGCAGTTGGTTGGGATACTGCTTTCTGCAAAAACTAAACACGGAGTTTTCACATTTGAATTTCACTTGTACCAACCATGTCTGAAAAGTGGCCCGGGATATGCCAAATACTTTGATGGCATTTTCAATGGTTATAGTCTTTGCGGCATGTAAAACGGTACTGACAACTTTTTCTTTTTGCTCTCTGAGGTGGGCGCCAAAATTCTGAAAGGACTTCGTCATAACGGGAAAGTCATTCCCGCGTAGGCGGGAATCTACGGCCACAAAGCACCTTACAGTGTGTCCACTCTGGTTTATGTATAACGCCCGGCCAGTGGGTGTACTGAAACCGGGTGGGGTGGATTCCGCATCACAGCCGCACCTGCCCACCCTTCGTACGGAATGACAGTGTTGGGGGGGGGGAGAATGCCCACCCTTTCGACC
>JAOUKG010000455.1 GCA_029882725.1 Cyclobacteriaceae bacterium | reverse complement strand
CTCAATTTTTCCAAATCTAAATCCAAAGTGATAGAATTACCTGCTAAAGTATCAGAATGGTATAATTCAGATACATGGCTCATTGGTGCTGCCAGGGGAAGTGCCTATCCGGAAAATTTGCAAGATTATTATAACTCAACCGACTATCCTTTTTATAATTGGGACTACCATCAGAGAGGAATGGGGTCAGGTACAGCTATTGGTGGTACCGGATATCAAAGAAATACGAATGGAGATATATTGATTAATCCCAGTACAGGTTTGCCCTATATTACTTCAGATTATTTGCCTATAGGGGAAAGAAATCCTGATTTTATGATAGGATTAACTAATTCCGTAAAGTATAAAAACTTTAATATATCCTTTTTATTCGATATTAGAAGAGGAGGAGATGTGTTGAACGGAAATGAGTACTATCTATATACAAGAGGGTTGAGTACAAGAAATCTTGATCGAGAAAACCTCGTTATAATGGAAGGTGTATTAAAAGATGGATTGGAGTATACAGCAAACCCTACAAAAAACAATATTAGTCTTTTACCTTATACCATGGGTGCAACATTTTACCAGGCAATGGCTATGGAAGATTTTGTGGAAAAAGATATTAACTGGCTACGTTTGAGAGATATAACACTTGCTTATGTATTTCCTGCCGATGTTATATCAAAAATAAAACCTATTTCATCTGTCAGCCTGTTTTCTACTATGAATGATTTGTTCATGATTACAAATTATACAGGAGCAGACCCTATGGTAAATGGTACTACCCCTGCAACTTCTGGAATGGGAGCTTTCGGGTTTGATTATGGTTCAATTTCATTACCAAAATCTATAACTTTTGGAATAAGAGTAAGCTTATAGTTTAAATTTTAAATGACATGAAAACAATTAAATTTATATTAATAATTAGCTTGGGGGTTTTATTGAGTAATTGTGAAGATTATTTAGATATTAACTCCGATCCTAATTATCCGCAGGAAGCAACAGCGGAGGTAATTTTTCCTCCCATGTTTTATAGCATGGCAAGGGGCGAAATGTATGATACACGATATATTGGAATGTATATACAAAATATTGCATCGCATAGTGCAAACTATAGAACGGATATTCATGGGTATTTTACAGGTTCTGATGCAATTGGCGAAAAATGGCGATCAACATATTATGGAATAGGAACAAATATTGACCTAATTCTTCGCGATGCTAAGGAAAATAATAAGTGGTGGTCGGCAGGTGCCGGAATGGCAATTCGTGCCTGGGCATTTCAAACGGCTACAGATGTTTATGGAGAAATCATTTTTTCTGAAGCCTTTAAGCCCAATACATGGGTTTTTAATTACGATAATCAGGAAACTGTTTACTCAGGAGTGGTTGAATATTGTAATCAAGCGCTTGATTATTTAGATAAACAAGACGATTCCAATACTCTGGCAATTGGAGATCTGGTTTATCATGGTGATGCAGAAAAGTGGAAAAAATTTGTTTATGGTATATTAGCCAGGAATGCTAATCACATAAGTAATAAGGTAACTTATGATCCTGATTTAGTAGTTACCTATGTAGATAAGGCACTGGCTTCAAACACTGATAATTTCTATATCCCTTTTGCAAACTTAGCCAGTAATGATTCCAGAAATTTTTTAGGCCCAAGACGTAATAACTTCAGCGCAAGAAAACAGGCTGCATTTTCAGTTAATTTATTAAATGGAAATACCTTTCCAGGTGTTATCGATCCCAGATTACCTCTAATGTTTAATCCTTCTCCTGATGGCGTATTCAGAGGTATAGTAAATGGTGCTGGTGATCCAAGCAGAGGAACTGATCAAGGCGTTCCAACTTGGTACAATAACTATATATTCTTTGACAATGCAGATTACCCTATTATGACTTTTTCGGAAATGCAATTTATAAAGTCAGAAGCATTGTTCCATAATGGAGATAAAACAGGAGCATTACAGGCATATGTTAAAGGAATAACTGCTCATATGGATTTTGTAGGTGTTTCTGCTGTCGACCAGGCCACTTATTTAACAAGTGCTGCTGTAGCTCAGGATATTACTGAATTAGATTTATCTGATATTATGCTTCAAAAATATATTGCATTATGGGGCCATGGGGTATTGGAATCATGGACAGATTTAAGAAGGTATGAGTATAGTGATGCAATTTATACTGGAATATCTTTTCCAGACCCTCTCTGGGATTATAATAATGGTGAATTGGCATATCGTTGTCGGCCTAGATATAATTCTGAATACAAATGGAACATAGAGGCCTTGGAATCAATTGGTGCTACAGCCCCAGAGTATCACACAAAAAAACCCTGGTTTATTTTACCTTAATTAATTAAAATTCAATAAAAATGAAAAATATATTTTCTATAAATATCAACAGATTCTTTGCTATTTATATGCTGATAAGTCTCTGTGCATCCTGCGGTGAAGAATATCAATATTTTCCTGATATTGTCCCGGCAGAAGGAACTAATATAAAGTTTGTTCATGCCGCTTCAGATACTTCAAGTATAGAATTTAAGGTAAATGGTATCTTGGGTTCACCTGGTTATGGAATGAGTTACTTTTATGCTTTTCCTGTTACTAACTATAGTAAATTTCCGTCGGGTAGCTTAGATATTGTTGTTGAGGATCAAGGTACTGAAACTATACCTAATACTGAAATTGTGAATGTTGCTGTCACTTCCGGAGATACAGATTATTACACTGTTGCTCTGGTTGGTGTTAATGGAAATTATGAAGCAATATCTATTAAAGATAATATCTCGTCAATTCCATTAAATGACAAATCCTATATTCGAATTGTTAATTTTATGGAGGACTCTCCTAATGGAATTTCATTGGAACTTACCAACGATTTAGGTTCTAATCTTATTGCAAGTGATGTTTTATACAAAACTGCAAGTGCTTTTGTTGCTGTAGAACCTGGTTACTATTCTGATATAGATATTCTTGATTCAAGTAATTCGACGTTATTAGATGGAGCGGCTACTAGTCGGAGGACTTTATTACCAAATAGGGTGTACACCTTTTATGCCAGAGGAACTTTTGGTGCAGCAATACTTGATAGAATGATTAACAGATAATTTTTAAATTCTATAAAAGGCGGGGATAGCCCCGCCTTTATTTTGTCTTTATAATAAAATATAAAAACAATTAACCAGTTACTTTTTGCCTTTACAAAAATTTTTCAGATATTTGCACTCCAAAATTTTTAAGGCATAAATAATAAATCAAATGTCAAGAGTTTGTCAAATTACCGGTAAGAAACCTATTTCAGGAAATAACGTTTCCCATGCAAATAACAGAACTAAAAGAAAGTTCTACCCAAATCTTCAAAAGAAAAGATTTTTCCTTCCTGAAGATGAAACTTGGATTACACTTAAAGTTTCTACTTCTGCTTTAAGAACCATTAATAAAAATGGTATTACTTCTGTTCTGAAAAAAGCTCGCGAAAACGGAAATATATTAGTATAATTACTGCATGTTTCGTACTTGCAGTATTATTTTACTAATTGGATTGGCCTTTTCAGTAAATGGTCAAAACCAACCTTCCGATTTTCTTTCGTCC
>JAOUKG010000010.1 GCA_029882725.1 Cyclobacteriaceae bacterium | reverse complement strand
CGGGTTAACTAATAGAATCCTATCATAAACCTGTTGTTTTCCTTGGGGTAAATTTACATAAGTTTACGGTTAACCAGAACAATTCATAGAAATTCCGAAAACATTAAACGTTTAAAACAGTGTTCAACACATCATTTTCCAAAAAAGGGATTTGTTATTCCTATGACTTTAATATCTTTAATCCATGAAGAAGATATTTTATATTGTATGGATAGCGCTGTTTGTTCAATGTTCACAAGAACAAAAAAATCATGACGATAACACGGCTGTTGACTATTCGGTGGCCATTGATTCGGCCCGATCGTTATTGCAAGAGGTTCAACGATTAAACAACATTCCGGGCATGTCGGCTTCCGTGAGTATCAATGGAGAGATAGTATGGTCGGAGGGTTTTGGGTATGCAGATTTAGAAAACAGAGTTGTTGTTGACCCCTCCAAAACCATGTTCCGAATTGGCAGTGTTTCAAAACCACTTACTGCTACCGCTATGGCTATTTTATATGAAGAAGGGAAACTGGATTTGGACAAAACCATTCATGATTACCTTCCTGAGTTTCCTGAAAAGAAATACACTTTTACAGTAAGGCAGGTAGGTGGCCATATTGCAGGAATAAGACATTACCGCGGGCAGGAAATGTATAATGATAAATACTATGAAACAGTTACGGAGGGTTTAGCGATTTTCAAAAATGACACCTTGTTGTTTGAGCCGGGCACCGATTACCATTACAGTAGTTATGGTTGGAATTTAATTAGTGCGGTCGTTGAAAAGGCTTCGGGGCAAGAATTCCTAAGCTACATGCAACAGGTTGTTTTTGATCCTTTGAAACTTTCAAACACCCATCCCGAAATGGCCTCAGAAAAAACTGAAAACAAATCGGAGTTTTATCTTTTAAAGGACAGCCTTATAGTGGAAGCCCCTTATGTTGATCACAGCTATAAATGGGCCGGGGGAGGATTTATATCTACGAGTGAAGATTTGGTAAAGTTCGGATCCACTTATTTACTGAATGATTTTCTAAAACAGGAAACCATTCAGGAATTCACGAAGTCGCAAGTAATCAACGATACTACTCAAACACACTACGGCATTGGTTGGCGTAGCGACATCCTTGAAGACGGCAGGTATTACTTTGGACACAGTGGTGGAAGCGTGGGGGGAATTACCCAACTTGTTATTTATCCTGAATCGGGAGTGGTAGTAGCCCTGGTATGCAATTCAAGTCCGGTAGATTACAACGGCGTGCAACATGCCATTGGGAAATTATTTTCGTCTGGTAATTAGTAAGGGGAGGTGATAATTTAATCGTTTCATTTCTTGTGAAATGGGTAAGTTTTTTATTCATTTATTGAACCGTATATTTGTAAACGATACAACTAGTTTATTTATAATCATGAAGATTTTACTCGACATACAAGATAGCAAGGCCGAATTTTTTATGGAGCTACTGAAAAATTTCAAGTTTGTAAAAAAAGTAGAACCTCTTTCTCCTTATAAGGCGGAAGTAGTACAAGGCATCAAACAGGCAGTTAAGGAAATGAAACTCATTAAAAAAGGAAAGCTAAAAGCTACTCCTGCTAAAGATTTGATAAATGAGTTATGATGTTGCCGCTATTCCCAATTTCAAAAGGGAACTAAAGAAACTGGCTAAAAAATTCCCTTCCCTCAAAAAAGACTTTACTGAATTGATAGAAAGTCTGCAAGAAGATCCGAAACAGGGGATTTAGCTTGGCAATGATTGTTTTAAGATCCGAATGGCTATACGTTCAAAAGGAAAGGGTAAATCAGGAGGTTCAAGGGTGATTACATATGTTCAAGTTCTTCAGACTACAGTGTACCTTCTTTCCATTTTTGATAAATCTGAACAGGAAAACATTTCCGATAAAGAACTCCTGGAGCTTATTAAAGACCTGTAATCTACTTAATCGAACCTATTCACAAGCACTTTTGTCTTGAATTTCGAGGTGTATTTTCCTTTTGTCTTTTCAACATTAAATTTAAGGTGAAATATTCATTTAACTTACTGTCCGATTTATTGGAGGATGATCACATTTATGTTTTTCTAAAAAATGTTCTAGGCAATCCAATTATTGTAATTAAACTCAGCACAAATATCATTCCTATCAAAATATTACGTAGAGTTACGAATAATCGAATTCTTTCCTTATTTGAAACATCAATCCACCCTTTCTTATCATTGTTATTATTTTCTATCAGTTCATATTTTAATCCATCATTAGAGGGTAATAAATGAATATTTAGATATAAAATCTTTCCAGTGTTACTTAGTGACTTTACAAAAACATCAGAATCATTTGCCTTATACGCTAAAATAGCCATTATTGTATCATCACCGTAAATTGTATTCTCATCCAAGATATGAATAAAGCCTTCTTCTAAAAATTTATATCCTTGAAGCTTGTCATATTCAAATGTAATACCTGGAGGGAGATTTGCTTTGTATAAAAATGTTTTTTGTCCAAAACTTGATAGCCAAAAATCAAATATAACTAATACCAAAAGGCTAATGATTAGGCTAATATTTATCAGTTTTTGAGATTTGTTAATTTCCATAGGTACCAGGATTTACATATTTAATAATTAGTATGACTGGAACATACTCATATGGATGTGATCCTTCCGTTTCTAAATTTGGCCCCATGCCATCTGGAACCCATTCATTATTTAGTCCACTAAATTTTTCTGCAATAAAATTTGGATCCCAAAATCCATCGCGAACAAAAAGTGAAAATTTTGTATAAACGTCATTACCAAGAAAATAAGTTGAATAATCCACATTTGTTCTTCCAATATGGAACACATCCGAAGTCATATCAACATCAAAAGAAGAACTAATCTGATTTGCAATACCAGTAACCAATCTATTGATAACTCGTTGAAATTCTGGGCTATTAACAACCTTCATCGAACTCTCATAATCAATAAGTCTTGGTGAGCCATCCCCATTTTCATAAAACTCTTTCGCTTCATCGGTGTTTGAGATAATATTATTTTGACCTTTCCATGTTGTTCTCCAATTCATACTGTAATTATACTTCTCCTGCCCCACCTCCACAAAAGTATTCACCAAAGTAAAGTGCATCATTTGAGTAATGTCCCCATACTTATCATACACTTCAAAACCCGACCAGCCTGTGGATTTTACATAGTAACCCACTTGGCCATTTTTTATACGAACATCAGTACCATTTGGTAAGCCATATTTTACATTAAAATCACTTCCCGACATCAGGAAATAATCCCCATAAGTACTCATAAACTCATCGCTATAATGGTTCCCACTGCCGGGAGTGATGTGATAACTTCCATCAATGGCATATTCATTTACCACACCACAGCCGCAGGGGGTATATTCAACCTCCCAATAATCCACAAACTTGTACCCGGAAGAGGTGGTTTCGGTGTAGGTGGTGGTGGTGCCAAAAGGATCGGCGCTACTCCCTCCTTCGTTGCACTTCGGAGGGTATAGAAAATTCACAGGGTTATTGAAGGCGAAGTTGTAGGGGGATATACTGCTGTATTTCAATGCCATAGGATCGATAGAGGTCATCCGCCCCAAGGCAGGATCGTAGCCACGATAGTAGGTCTCATAAATACCGACCCGGGAATTCCACTCGCTGCCACCGTTGAAAAGGTAGCGGTTCGCAGGGAGGTTTTCCATGCGTGTCCACGATTCACTGGTCTCCATGCCAAAAGGGTAGTATTCTTTGTATTGTATCACGTCGCCACGGTCGATGTTTGACCTAAATATATACAGGAATTATATTATAAGTCCAAATAGCTTTAAGTATTCCTACTTTTTCGGTTTTGGTATTCAACGTAACCAAGGCTACGTCTCCGTTCCAAAACCATCAAAAGCAGGCCTATTTTTGCCATTTAAACTTTCAGTTAAACCCCTGCATAAGCGCTGCCCATCCGGCGTTATTAACTCTAGACCATTCATACGCCTAATAGGGATTGGCAGTCGGGAGGCGGAGGAGTTGAGATTGGTAAATTGTAAATTAAAGAGATCTCATTTCAATATGAAAAAAAGGTAATCCTTCAAGTTTCGGTTCACTTTTTATTATAAGGGTAAAATTGACACGCTGTTATCCAAACATCATCAGGTATCGACTTTTCAGGTATAGGTCCAAAAAATGTGTGTTCAGTGTAACGGTTCATTATGGAATCTTTTTTCCATAATGAACTTCCAATATCTGAACTAAATACCCATAAATTCAATTTCTTGTCAAGATGTAAGGCCCATCTATGAAAATCACTGAAAGAACGGTAGTGCTTTATTAAAGTATCTCCTTTTGAGGTTTTCATGTAATATTGCACTTGACCATTTGTCTCTTTGACGTTTATTTCCAAATCATTAGTTCTATATATTCCAAGATTATGAATTGCCCCTCCTTTCCAATTTTCATGTATTGAATTACATCCCACACATAGAAATACAAACAATATTATTTTATTCATCTTAATCATCAAATCTATATAAAACAAAATCATAACTCCATTTAATTTGAACCTCATAAATATCGCCTGGAAAAAACCATTCCCCCACTCCATCCAATCTATGATCATAAACAGTATCCATTATATCATTCCATAATAATCCTAAAAGTAAACAATTTTCTAATTTGTCTCTTTAGGTAATTTACAACGGAATTCTCCCGACGCTTTTACAATCCTTCCATCTTTCATTTTCACAGAAACAACATCAATATTCCCACTTACCACTAGTTCTCCCTTTTCTTCACCATATGAAATACTAAACTCACTAGACGAGACCGGTATATCCAAAGTATACTCACCATCATACTCATCAGTATCAGACCATCTTATCATTCCTATAGAGACATTTCCTGCTTCATGTTTAATAGATATTGTAATCGCACTAAAAGCTAACATACTTATATCTATTTCTACAGCATCTTTGGTTTTCCAGCAATGACATAAGTCTGCGGTATAACTTACATTATATTCACCATCTATAATTTGAACATTTGACTCCCCTTTATTATAGTGCTCTATTTCTCCAGCGCAGGACAATAAAAAAAACATGTAATACATCTTAATAAAAATTATTTTATTTAATTTCCCCATATTGATGATTTAATTATTGACATTTGAGTTTCTGTAAATATAGGAGATTGGCTCAATTGTGTTTTGTAATACATAATATATCCTTTTGATTTATCATCTCGTTTATCCCCAAAACCAAAAATACCATGACCCAACTCGTGCATTGTTATATTTGCGTAATCAAGCATATTATATTCTGGTCTTAATAACACCGTGCCTTTATTTGAATAAGGTTTGGTATGCCCTCCTAGTCCAAGTTCTTTTACACCTGATGGTTTTTTTAATGTTACTGTTGCATAGGTATCGTCATTCCACCATGACATAAGAGTGGCAAAGCCATAATTAGCAAATTTGATATTTGAACTAAACCCATTTTCACTCATTACAGTTTTTAATTCCTTAAAGTAATTTTCCTTACTAAAATTATTCGGTAAAGAATTAAAGTCAAAAAATATAATTGGGTCACTCCCCAACAACCTACCCCAACTCCTTTCACTCCCTCCAACATACTTCCCGTCCGGGTCATAATGAGAATATTGAATACCGTTGTCTCCAATTGCTAATGTCGTATATGAACTTAACGCACCTCCTGTAAAGGCAAGAGACGATACTGAACCGTTTGAATATACCTCGATGACTCCAGTAAAAGAAGAAGAATACCCCCATGCCACGTTAAACCTCTCTGTATCCGACAAATTATTGAAAGCATTCAACGAACCTTTTCCAAAAACCAACCACTGATCTGCGCTCATATACCCGTCCCCCCAATTGTTTCCACTGCCGGGGGTGATGTGATAACTCCCGTCAATGGCATATTCGTTTACCACACCACAGCCGCATGGGGTATATTTTAAGTCCCAACCATGGCTGCCATGGAGGGCTTTATTTGTAATTAGCAAGTTCGAATTAGCAATTTGCAAATTAAAGAGGAATTCCGGACCAAGGTGATAATCACATAGCGACGCACGGCCGTGCGTCGCTACGTGATTATCACCAACACCCTAAGTAATGAATTCAATAGAAAGGGAAATAGTATATAAAAGGACCGAATGTACATCCGGACCAGATTCCTCACTTATTCCTGTATATCTTTTTATCTGAAAAAATCCGGACTCATATATGTTGAATTTGGAACAGAAACGAAAAATCCGGAGAGATCTTCTCTCTAATCTTCGTATACCTAATCATTAGATTGAGATCAAGATAAAGAATGAGAACTGAGATTTATAGAATAGGTACTAATTTACAAATCCTTCAACACGTATTCCACCAATTCCCTGGGATCCTTTCCATCGTGAAAAAAGGAAACTAATTTCAACATCACTTCATCAACCACAGTATCCGGACAGGAGGCACCACTGGTAAGTATTATTTTTACAGGCTTTTTTGAAGGAAGGAAGTTCTTTGTTTTTCTGAATTCCCTGGCCGGATAATCGTAATGCTTTATTTCATTTTTTGAACCTATCTCGTCAGCCGAATTAATGAAATAAGTGGGGAATTTCTTTTCACATAATTCAACCAAATGAGATGTATTACTGCTGTTGTACCCCCCCACAACTATGGCCAAATCGGCATCTGTTTCCAAAAGAGAATAAGTCGATTGTTGGTTGTCGTTGGTTGCATAACAAAGTGTATCACGGGTATCGGCAAAATGGCCTTTCAAATTTTCTTCCCCGTATTTTTCAACCATTACCGATTTCATGAACTCGGCAATTTCTGAGGTTTCTGTGGCCAACATGGTTGTTTGATTTACAACACCCACTCGCAACAAATCCTTTTCAACAGAAAAACCTTCAGAATAACGATCTTTAAAAACCTCATAAAACTCTGCTGCTTTTCTGTTTCCGGAAATAAATTCCGATAACAAACGAGCTTCAGTAATATCTCTCAATATCAGGGCAGGAGCGGCTTTACTACTGTGCGAAAAAGTAGCCCTGGTCTCTTCATGGTTATGTTTTCCATGAATTAAAATAGTAAATTTTTCTTCTCCAAGCTTGTAAGACCTATTCCAGACTTTCTGCACAAAAGGACAGGTGGTATTGTAATGTTGAATCTCAATTCCTATATCCTGAAGTATCTTTTCAATTTCCAATGTTGTTCCAAAAGCCGGTATAATTACAATGTCGTCTGGCTTCAGTTCAGACCAATCAATAAACTGTTTTCCATCGGTATCCATTATAAACCGGATACCACGTTTCACTAAATCTTCGTTTACCAACGGGTTGTGAATCATTTGACTCAATAAAAACACCCTCTTTTCAGGGTTCTCTTCCAAAGCCTTATAGCTAATCTCGATGGCATTTTCCACACCGTAACAAAAGCCAAAATGACGGCCTAAATAGAAAGATATAGGGCCTAATTCTATGCTTGATGGCTCAAAATCTTTTTTACGGGGGTCATTGGTGCGTCTCAATTCCTTTATTCTTCCCGTAAGGGATGACCTGTAATAAGCCGGTATTTCAAACTTTTTGATAGCTCTTTGATTTAAAGTATAACGTGATGCAATTTTAAATAAAAAACCTATTTTATTTCAATTGGTATAGAAATCATGGTACGGTCCCACACTAAAACCATTTCTACCCCCCCCTTTACTGAGTCAAGAGTAATCGTAAATATTTCGAATTCCATTTCGGGCCTGATAACATCTGTTTCGATCCGTAAAACTTCATATTTAGGATCCATATTGGCCACATTATCCATGTTCACTCCCCAAAGGTCCGTCTGACTATTGATAATCACAGTCCATTTATTTTCTTCAGGAATGGTCCACAAAGAATACCTTCCACTCTTCAAATCTTTCCCCCCAAATAGAATATCTTTTTTGGTTGTAAATACAGTTGCCTCATTGGCTCCTGTTCTCCAAACTTTTCCATAAGGAACCAGCTCTCCAAAAATTACCCTGCCTTTCTTTGAGGGTCTACAATACTCAACTTTTAAATCGTCGCCATATTTTACCTTTTCAAAAGGGGAGTGCGATTTTGTGTAGTATACAAAAGCCAATACAGCAATAACCACGGTTATAATTATTGATACGAGAATAATAACTAACTTTTTCACTTTTTGGTGATTTTAATGGGACTGTAAATTTGGGATAATAAAACGTATTTCACATTAAATTTGTTTAGAAACTACATACTATTTGAATCTGAAATAACTTTATATTTTAATAACACGAATAAATCTTGAAAAATTATTTATCAATAGCTTATCTTTGAAAAAAAATTAAAGATTATGTTGATATTTGGATTTGTACTTTTCCTGTTTGTGCTTGCAATTGTTTCGCCCTGGATCTTCCCGAACAAATTAATTAGTAAAAACAAAGACGATATTCGTCAATAGTTTTAGTTAGGTACAGACAATAGCTGTAGCTTCAATTTCCACCAGGTACTCTGGTGATATTAGTGCTTTTATTACAATCATACTTGTTGCGGGTTTTATGTCCGAAAACACTTCTCCATGTGCTTTTCCTACTTCCTGCCAGTGAGATTGGTCGGTTATATACATCCGTGTTCTCACCACATCCGATATATCTCCGCCTGCATTTTTAATTGCCTCTGAGATAATCTCCAAAATTCTTTTCGTTTGTAGATAGGGATCTCCCGGACCGTAAATTTCTCCATCCAATAAAGAGACGGTACCCGATACTTCAATAGTGTTCCCCACTCGTACCGCCCTGCAATATCCTACTTTGTCTTCCCAGGGTGCCCCTGTTTTCACTTTTATTCTTTCCATTTTTTAAATTGTTTTTTTGTTTCTATTTATAAATCATTGAACAGCTTCCTAAATATAGTTTCAAAAATCATCGATATTCCAACTGCCCGTTCTGCATCCCAGTCTTTTTCATTATTTTTCATGTACAGATCCTTCGACATTTCCAATTGTAATGAAAATGTTCCACTTTCAGGGATTCCATAATTCCGGGTTATAAACCCTCCTTTAAAAATAGTGTTCCTTTCAACACTAAATCTATTTTCCTTTAAAGTTTCAAATACAATATTTTCAAACTTGTCATTGCAGGTTTTCCCACTTAGAGTTCCTATTATGAAGTCTGGAAACGGTTCCGGATGTAATGTGGGCACTTCCCTTCGGATAGAATGTGCATCCCACAAAAGCACTTTTCCAAATTTATCTTTCACATTAGTTAAAACCTCCTGTAACTTTGTGTGATAGGGGTAGTAATATTCTTCCAATCGGGAAGTTATTGCTAAATGATCCGGTTCGCTTCCTTTAACATATAGCTCATTGCCAAAAAAATCGGTTAATGGCACCACCGATGTGATTAATCTTCCGTCGTTATAAAGTTGCCCTCCCTTCGGGTCCCGATTGAGATCAACTACCCACCGATGATAATTGGCAGAAATTACAGGGATTCCCAGTGTTTGTGCAAAGTTATAAAGAGCAGGTAAAAACCAATCTGCATCATCTTTCCCGTCAACCATTTCAGGATTCAAGGTTTTAGAAATAGATTCAGGAATAAAATCACCTGAATGAGGTATGCTCAAAACCATGGGGTACAGAATCTTATCTGGTTTTAGCAGGTTATAAATTTCCATAAGGTGCTTTTGAACAGTTCAATCTACCATTTAATTTTCAACTATACCACTTATACTACAAGCATTTTATTACCAAAACCGGATAGTCTAAATTCATCATTCAAACTTAACCACTTATGAAAAAAATACTATTTCTTTTGTTACTTATTCCCACTTTGGCCTTTCCTCAGTCGGAGGATGAAGTAATGATTAAATCCATTTTTGACAAAGCCCTTTCTGAAGGTCAATCGCATGAAATGTTGCGGTTTCTCACCAAAGAAATCGGAGCGAGATTATCAGGGTCGCCAGAAGCTGCTGCCGCAGTGGAGTGGAGCCGTCAAACAATGACGGAACTAAAGTTTGATGAAGTAATTTTACAAGAAGTAATGGTTCCACATTGGGTTCGAGGCAAAAGAGAAGTTGCCAGAATCAGTCAATCTTCAAAATGGGGATCCGTTGATTTGAATGTGCGAGCCCTTGGAAATTCTGTAGGCACCGGCCCGGAAGGCGTTTCTGCAAAAATCATTGAAGTTCAATCCTTGTCGGAATTGGAAACATTAGGGAAAGCACAACTGGAGGGGAAAATAGTGTTCTTCAATCGCCCTATGGACCCTACACTCATCAATACCTTTTCAGCATACGGGGGCGCTGTTGATCAACGAGGTTCCGGAGCTTCTGAAGCTGCAAAATACGGTGCAATTGGAGTTATTGTGAGATCAATGGCCAGCAATATAGATGATTTTCCACATACAGGAAGCTTGCGTTATCAGGCCGACCAACCTAAAATCCCCGCCGTGGCAATTAGCACCAGCGATGCCGAATTTCTTAGTAAAGTTAGAAAGGGGGATCCTGAAATGACTGTGTATTTTGAAACCCATTGCATGCAGTATGATGATGTCCTTTCCTACAATGTTGTGGGTGAATTAAAAGGGACATCAAAAAATTCTTATATTGTGGTAGGTGGGCATCTTGATTCCTGGGATTTGGGAGAAGGGGCTCATGATGATGGTGCCGGATGTGTGCAAGCTATTGAGGCTGTTCGTATACTCAAAGAACTAGGGTATCAACCTAAAAACAATTTACGCGCTGTTATGTTTATGAATGAAGAAAACGGACTAAAGGGAGGTCGTAGGTACGCAGAACTTGCTCTTAAAAATAAAGAAAAACATATTGTTGCCATAGAATCTGACCGGGGTGGATTTGTACCCAGGGGATTTTCATTGTCCATGACAGAGAAACAAAAAGGAAAGATAGAAAAATGGCAACCTTTATTATTGAAATATGGAATTGGTGATCTTTCACAAGCTGGTGGGGGTGCCGATATTGGTCCATTGGCAGAACAAGGGGTACCCTTAATGGGCTTTTTACCTGATTCTCAACGCTATTTCAACTACCATCATACAGATGCTGATGTTTTTGAAGCTGTTGATAAAAGAGAACTTGAGCTTGGTGCTGCCACCATGGCTGTTATGATTTACTTAATTGATAAATACGGATTATAATACTTAAACCTTTTGCTATGAAAAAATTGTTATTACTGCTCATGATTCTTGCATTCATTTCACCCGAAATAAATGCTCAAAAAAAGAATAAAAAGAAAAGTCCCCCTCCTACGGAAAATAAAGTCGAAAAAAAGAAATCCAAGATCAAAAAATATTCAGAAGTAATCACAAAGGAATCTATTTCAGATCCGGGATTATTTACTGTTCACAAAGTAGATGAAAAATATTATTTTGAAATTCAGGATTCACTTCTTAACCGGGAAATCTTAAATGTAAGTAGGATTTCCGGCATTATTGAAGGATTTAGTTTTGGAGGTGCAGGAATGAAAGCCGGAGGTCAAAAAGTATTCAGATGGGAACGATTTGAAAATAAATTATTGCTTCGCTACGTTTCACACAGCAGTGTTGCCGACGAAAATAAACCTATTTATCAATCGGTAAGAAACAACAATTTTGAACCTGTTATTGAATCTTTCAATATTGAAGCCATGACATCAGATTCTTCAGCATATGTAATTGATGTATCTTCATTTTTCACAAGTGATGTAGCTGTAATTAGTCCTTTAACAGAATCATCCAGAAAAAGATTTGGAGTGAGAAGTCTGGACAAGAACAGATCCTTAATTGAAGGGATGAAAAGTTTTCCGCTGAATACTGAAGTACAGCATATACTCACCTACGCAGCGACCAACTTGCCTGCCAATGGAAATACCGGGACACTGTCTTTAAAGATGAATCAATCATTTGTTTTGTTGCCTAAAGAACCCATGATGCCACGTTTGTACGATCGCAGGGTAAATTATTTTTCAGTAAACCAAACAGACTATGGGTTGAGTGAACAAAAAGCAGCAGAAAGAAGGTACGTTACCCGATGGAGGCTCGAGCCAAAAGACCCGGAGGCTTTTGCGAGGGGAGAGTTGGTAGAACCTATAAAGCCCATCGTATACTATATTGATCCTTCTACTCCTGAGGAGTGGAGACCCTATATAAAACAAGGAGTGGAAGATTGGCAAGAGGCTTTTGAAGCTGCAGGATTTAAAAATGCAATTCTGGCCAAAGATGCACCCACGAAAGAGGAGGATCCCGATTGGAGCCCTGAGGATGTAAGGTACTCTGTGATTAGGTATATCTCTACTACTATTCAAAATGCAATGGGTCCCCATGTTCACGATCCCCGCTCAGGCGAAATTATTGAAAGTGATATCATGTGGTATCATAACGTAATGAATTTGTTACGAAACTGGTATTTTGTACAAACAGCAGCCGTAAACCCCGATGCCCGAAGTGTAAAATTCAAAGAAGAAATTATGGGCAAGCTCATTCGTTTTGTTGCGGCTCATGAGGTAGGGCATACACTTGGATTGCCTCACAATATGGGGGCAAGTTCATCTTATCCTGTAGATTCACTTCGAAGTGCAACTTTCACTGCCACAAGTGGTACAGCTCCATCCATCATGGACTACGCAAGATTTAACTACGTAGCACAACCGGGAGATAAAGGGGTAAGTTTAGACCCAAAAATTGGAGTATATGACAAATACGCTATCATGTGGGCATATAAACCCATTGTTGGTGCCAATTCTTCGGATGAAGAAAAAGAAACATTACATAAATGGATTCTTGAACACCAAAATGACGGCAGGTATCGTTTTGGTTTTGCCAATGGCGTGGACCCCTCTGCTCAAACAGAAGATTTAGGCGATAATTCAATGAAAGCCAGTGAGTATGGTTTGGCCAACCTGAAAAGGATAGTACCCAACCTTGTTGAATGGACTGATGAGGATGGAAAAGATTATGACGATTTAGAAGAACTCTATGGTCAGGTAGTAGGGCAATTCAGGAGATATATAGGCCATGTAACCACGAATGTAGGGGGCATCTATACCTTCAACAAAACCTACGATCAGGAAGGAATGGTACATATTCATGTTGAAAAGGCAAAACAGAGGCAATCTGTATTGTTTATGAACTCGAATGTATTCGCTACCCCACACTGGCTCCTTGACGAAAATATTTTAGGCAGGATAAACAGGGATGGTATTGTTGAGGATATAAAAAGACTTCAAAATTACGGTTTATCCAGAGTTTTGAATGAAAGCCGTTTAAAAAGAATGGTAGAAAATGAAGCCCTCAATAGTAATCAGGCATATAAACTTTCCGAATTGTACAGTGACCTTAGAAATGGACTTTGGGGCGAGCTTTCACGAGGAACCACTGTAGATCCTTTTCGCCGAAATATCCAGAGGGCTCATATAGATCTTTTAGGTGAACTGTTAAAATCTGAAAGTGATGTTGGAGCTATATCAAGAGCAGAACTCAAGGCAATTCAAAGGATGGCAATTTCAGGGGGAGCCAGAGCCAGCGACCCTATGACAAAGATGCATCTTGAAGATTTACAAGTTCGAATAGGACAGTTATTAGACCCGCAATAAAATTCAAAAAAAATAGCCGGAAATCTCCGGCTATTTTCATATCTTGTACTTATCGTTTATTAGTGTCTCTTGTAAAAAATATATTGGAAAAATCGTGTGTGTATGGAATCGGCTTTAATCACAAAAAAAACAATGAATGTATTACTCATTGGGAATAATCCTAGTGAGTTAAGTACCATTTATGAGCAAATCAAGAAATCAAGAAATGTAAGCTATATAGCTGAAGTTGCTTTTGATATTTCTGATATTGAGAAGTTTGTAAAAAAATCCAAAATGGACTGTATTGTTATTGATGACAAAATGGAGAAAAAGGAATTGGACAATCTATTTCAATATTTGAAAAAAAATTCATTAACAAGTAATATCCCGATAACAATTGTTCAAAATTCAAATGCTGATGATGCACCGCGTGGAGGTGCAGATGAATTTATTTTGAAAAATTCTGTTACATCCGAAACGCTTACTCATGCCTTATTCAACTCTTTAAAAATCCATGAGTTAAGAAATTATCTTAAAAAGGCTTACACAAAAAGAAAAAGAACAATTTTGGCCTTTAGATAGGCGACTGTAACCTAAAACTAAACTTCTG
>JAOUKG010000454.1 GCA_029882725.1 Cyclobacteriaceae bacterium | reverse complement strand
TAAAAGCTGCCACGATCTGACTAAAAAATCAATTGGACCTTCTTACATGGCTGTTGCCGAAAAGTACAAAGGCCGTTACGATGCTGTTCCCTTGTTGGCTGAAAAAATCATTAAAGGAGGAAATGGAGTTTGGGGCGAAAGCATGATGGCGGCACACCCCCAACATTCGGTTACACAAACTGAAGAAATGGTGAAATACATACTTTCACTTATGGAAGACAAGAAGGGTTTGGATTTAACAGGTCATGTAGCCTTCAATCAACATGAAAGTCAGGAAGGATTTTATGTATTGTCTGCTAACTATGCCGATAAAGTAAACAATGAAATTGGTCCTTTGGTAGGTCGGGATGTTCTTTTCTTCAGAAGTCCAAAAATTGAGGCAGAAGATTATGAGTCCGGCGAAAAAGTAATGCGCATGAGCCCGCCTAATTCTGAAGTGGAAGGTTTTGTTGTAATAAACAATTCAGGAGGCTGGTTTGCATATAACAATATCGACCTCACAGGTATTTCGAAAATAGAAGTTAGGTTGCGGGTTATGAAAAGTGGCCAAATGAAATTGACTTCTGGAAAAGATGCCCGGGCTAAAGAATTAGCCACCCTGGAATTGGAAGAAAATAAGGAATGGCATACGCTTGAAATTCCTGTTTCTGCTGGTTTTCAGGATCAATTGATAGTAAATTTGGCTAGTGGGGCGGTCTCTATAGACTATATAAAATTTTTAGAATAGAATTTATATACTTTAAGAAAAGACAGATGATTTTTATTGTTGCGGGTGTTTCTGGTTCCGGAAAATCGACTATCGGAATAAAGTTGGCTGAGAAGTTGAAAATCCCATTTTACGATGGAGATGATTTTCATCCGGAAGCCAACAAAGCGAAAATGAAATCGGGAACCCCCCTCAACGATGAAGATCGAAAACCCTGGCTCGAAAACCTCAATAAAAACATGAGGGAGTGGGAACAAAAAAAAGGGGCAGTACTGGCTTGTAGTGCACTAAAGGAAGATTACAGGGAAATACTCGCCAATGGCATTCGGGGCCCGTTGGTTTGGGTTTTTCTTAAAGGAACAAAAGAACTTTTACAGGAAAGAATGGAGGCCAGAAAGGGGCACTTCTTTTCACCTGCTTTACTCGACTCTCAATTGCAAACCATTGTGTACCCCACCTATTCACTAACTGTGGATATTGCCCTTTCACCCGATCAAATAGTAAATAAAATTATGGAAAATTCATCTTCTGAAATAGGATTAATAGGTTTGGGAGTGATGGGCAGAAGTCTGGCACTCAATATGGCAGACAAAGGTTTTGTGGTTTCTGTTTATAATCGTGTGGCCCCCGGCGAAGAAACCATTGTAAAGGATTTTATTGATGCACTGGAGCCTAATCAGCAAGTCAGAGGATATACTTCCCTGCCCGATTTTGTAAAATCACTGAAAAAACCTGCCAACATAATAATTATGGTTAGTGCCGGGAAAGCCGTTGACCAGGTTATTGAAAGTCTGAAACCATACCTAGCCAGCGGCGATCTGATTATTGATTGTGGAAATTCCCATTTTGAAGATACAGGCCTCCGAACCAAAACCCTGGCAGAAGCAGGAATTGAATTTATGGGTACCGGTGTTTCCGGCGGAGAGAAAGGAGCCCGTTTTGGTCCTTCAATTATGCCGGGGGGAAATCCCACTATATATAAAAGAGTACAGCCTGTTTTTGAACAAATAAGTGCCAAAGATGAGGATAAAAATCCTTGTTGTACCTACATAGGCCCTGAGGGAAGCGGCCATTTTGTAAAAATGATACACAATGGTATTGAATATGCCGAAATGCAGATTTTAGCAGAAGCTTATTTTGTAATGAAAAACGGTTTGGCAATGAATAATGAGCAAATAGCCGATGAATTTGAAACCTGGATTGAAAGCGGGCAGGGTAGTTATTTGCTTGAAATTACAGTCAGTATCCTTCGCAAAAAAGAAAAAGGAACCTATTTGCTCGATGCCATTTTAGACAAAGCCGGACAAAAAGGAACGGGTAGCTGGTCTTCAGAATTTGCTTTTCGATCGGGAATACCCCTCAATACCATTTCAGAGGCTGTTCAAGCCCGGCAAGTTTCAGCATTGAAAAATTATAGAACCAAAATGGGTTCCTTGTATTCCCTTTCCGGGGAAAGTAACTTTTCAGCCACAGCGAAAGAGTTGCAGCAAGCCGTTTATTTGGCCACAATGGTTAATCACCACATTGGTTTTTCAGCTATAAAAGAAGCTTCCAAGGAAAGAGATTGGAATGTAGATCTTTCGGAAACAGCAAGAATCTGGACCAATGGATGTATTATCAGGTCGGAATTAATGAAAAAACTCGCCCTGGAGCTTCAAAATTCTGAAGGTGTGTTGGAAAGTGCATGGATAAAAGAAAGAGTGGAAGATTCGTTTGAATCGCTTAAAAAAGTATTGAGTAATTCCATATTAAGTAATATACCTACACCGGTTATGAACACCTCGTTGCAGTATTTGTTGAGCATAACCAATGAAAGGTTGCCTGCCAATTTAATTCAGGCACAACGCGATTATTTTGGGGCTCACACCTATCAACGGCTGGATGGCGGTGATGAGTTTTTTCATAGCAATTGGGAGTGAGCAGGATTTATGTAATGGAATTTGTAATGAGGGGCAGAAATACAAATTGAATATGAAGCTGTGTGTAGGTATTGGCCATATTAGCATTTCTGGTTTAAAACATTCCGTCCCTAACGGGACGGGTTCGCGACAATGTATTCTTTCTACAAACATATTATCCCTACGGGATATAATTTGCATTATAAACGTTTAATGTAAAGTGAATTTTGGATGTTTCGAATTCATTGTGTTCACATTTTTATCGTCCCGGTAGAAACCAAATGTCTGTAGCCAGCCGTCAAAACATTATAATCCATCCCCTAGAAACAAAATATCTGTAGAATAACATCACAACAATAATTCATCCCGTATAACGAATCTTTGATGAAAGCCATCCCAACAACAACCCATCCCGTTAGGGATGAAATGTTTGTAGAAAACATTGATAATGCGGAACCGTCCCGGTAGGGACGGAATGTTAGAATCTCAAAATCTCACACAGCAATTGGCGCCTTTATCCCCGGATAGGGATCGTAGTTTTGAATTTCGAAATCCTCATATTGATAATCGAAAAGCGATTCCGGTTTTCGGGCAATATGTAGTTGAGGCTGAGGCCGTGGGTCCCTTTGAAGTTGTAATTTTGCCTGATCGAGGTGATTTAAGTACAAATGCACATCCCCTCCGGTCCAAACAAATTCACCAGGTTCAAGATTGCATTGTTGTGCTACCATATACACCAACAAAGAATAAGAAGCGATGTTAAATGGTACTCCAAGAAAATAATCGGCACTGCGTTGATACAATTGGCAGGAAAGTTTTCCATCTGCTACATAAAACTGGAACAAGGCATGACAGGGCGGTAAAGCCATGTTATTAACTTCTGCAGGATTCCAGGCCGTAACAATATGTCTGCGGCTATCAGGCTTGTTTTTTATTTGATCCAGCACTTGCGAAATCTGGTCGATATGACCTCCACTGGGAGTAGGCCAACTGCGCCAC
>JAOUKG010000453.1 GCA_029882725.1 Cyclobacteriaceae bacterium | reverse complement strand
CCATCATTCCTGAATCATCACAAAACACCATCACCCACAAAAACCCTATAATCCCAATTCCCAGCCTGGTTCGTATTCACGCCCCCAACTTTCCATGGCTTCGGCATTATTAACAATTTTGCCTGTTTTTTGATCTACCTCCAATTCAGTATCCAGAGTTTGGGCAATATTGGCCAAATGGCACATAGCATTGGTATAATTTATATCTTCAACACCAGAATTCAAGGTCGATCCGTTTCTGATAGCATCCATGAAATTTTGCATGTGATATACTTCAAGTGCACCTGCACCTACAAGGTCTGTAGTAGATGAATATGCCTTTTCTTTATTTTCATTGATGAGCTTCCCTCCCAAATCATAATATTCCGCTCCATTTCTGGTCAACAGTACACTTCCCTTGGTACCATAGATCAATGATCCGCGACCTCGGCCATATTGATTTAAACTATTGCAGCTAAACCCCTCCCATTGAATGGTCTTTTGATTTTCATAAGTATATACAGCTTCCTGAGTATCAAAAAATTCCCAATCGTCCTGATGGTGATACCTGCCTCCCTTACTACTTACTTTTAAGGGAAGATCTACACCCATTGCATAACGACAAACATCGAGCTCATGTAGTGCATTGTTACAAACTTCTCCTGTTCCCCAATGTCTGAACCAATGCCAGTTATAGTGAACAATATTGTCCTTAAATTCTCTTCTGGGAGCAGGGCCTTGGTATAAATCCCAATCCAACCAATCGGGTACATCTACTTTTTTTCCAATCCCTATACTTTCTCTATTATTGGCATACCAGCATTTCGCCATAATAGGCTCACCAATAATTCCTTCACGGATTTCTTTGACCGCTTGAATTGTAGTGGGTGCAGATCGCTGTTGATTCCCTATTTGAATCAGTTTATTATACCTTTTTTGAGCCTCTACTAATAAAAACCCTTCATTTAAGTTATGACTCACAGGTTTCTCTACATATACATGTTTTCCGGCTTGCATAGCATAAATTGCAAAAGGAGTATGTGTGAAGTCGGGCGATGAAATTACAACAGCATCAATATCTTTGTTCTCAAGGGCTTTACGAAAATCTTTCAATTTTTTGGGCTTCTTCTTTTGCCTCGAAGAAACCTGCTCGGTCCTTTCGTCCAACACGCGTGAATCCACATCACAAATGGTGTGTATATTCACATTTTTTAGTTCCGACAATGTACTTAGTAAGGCTTGCCCACGGCTTCTAACCCCTACAGATAGCACATTGACTGTGTCGTTTGCACCCATAAAAGCATTGGAGCTCAGTGCATTTCCAGCAATGGAGAGGCCTGCTGCTCCTAAAACTGATTTTTTAATGAATTCTCTTCTGTTGTCTTTCATAATTCCCTAATTTTTATGTTTTTAAAACTTACTGCATTTCCATGATCCTGGAGTAGTATATGACCTTGTCTCCACTGACCAAATTTTTCCCAGTCCTTGTATTTACTAAATGCAACCAAAGACCTGAACATTTGAGAAAATCTGTCGTATTCTACTACTTTTTCGTTATTCAACCAGTGTTCTACATGACCATTTATCGACACTACCCGAAGTTGATTCCATTGATCCACTCCTTTGAAGGTTTTGTTCCTTCCCTCCACACTTAGATTCTCTGGGGTTATAAGGTCATAAAGCCCACCTAAGGTTCTGTTGCCAGCCACACCCATTTTAGCGTCAGGATGAACCTTATCGTCTAATAGTTGAAATTCACAACCAATTGCAGAACCTTTACCTTTATTTAAACCCGGATCTACAAAATATTTAAGTCCACTATTGGCACCTTCAGATAATTTAAACTCCAACACCAACTCAAAATTTCCGTACTGCTTTTCGGTAATAATATCTCCGGGGCCGGTAGATTCACCCCCATCTGTGGCCTGTACCGAAAGCTCCCCATTTTTCATGTCCCAACCCGATTCAGGAAAGTGATCAAGCTTTGCACCTCTCCAGCCTTTGCTTGTTTTTCCATCCCAAAGCAATTGCCATCCCAGGTTTTTTTCCCACTCGGTCAATGTGTTATGCAGATAACTAATTTCAGCTACATCAGGATCTCTCTCCCAGGTGTAATTTTGCAGGTTTTTTGTAACTATTTTCGCGTCTTTCCAAATCACTTTCTTTCCTTCAAGTTCCTTATTTTTTGTGCCATGTACTTGAAAAGCAACAAACCCGGAAGCTGTCAGATCATCTACTAAACGTGAACAATGAACACCATTTACCCAAGTGTTGATTTCATTCCCAATAGCCTCTACATGAAAAGTGTTCCATTTGGCAAACTGAAATGCTTTGCGGGCCTTTTCATTCCGCGAAAGCGGATACAACCATAATCTTCGGGCCTCATCATAGATACCACCAGTATAGCCACGGGCACTGGGGTCTATTTCTACCTGATAACCATGAACTCTTCCATCACGATAGTCAGCATTACTCAAACTTCGAATTTGTACCCCTGAATTCATATCGGAATCCATAAATACTTCATATTCCAATACAAAATCGCCGTATTTTTCTTTTGTAGCTAAAAACGTATTGGAACTTCCCAAGACTACTGTTCCATAAAGGTCTCTTCCTTCAATTTTGTAGGTAGCATCTCCTCCTAATTTTTCAAATTCCTTTACTTTTTTCCCTTCAAAAACATAGTTCCAGTCATTTTGGGCCTGGACGGCAAAAAACTGAAAAGCCAGTAATATCAACACTACACTATTTTTTAATTTATTCATTTTTCTCTTTTGTTTATGTACAGTTTTTAACTTTTTAAATCCAGGGTTCTACGTATTCCCAACTCTAACCCTCGCAATTCAGCCAGTCCCCTTAATCTTCCAACAGCAGAATAACCCGGGAAAACAACCTCCTTTTTCAAATCATCCAACATTTGATGACCATGGTCGGGCCTCATGGGTAAAGGACCATTTTCTTCATTTCTATGATGGGAAACCTTCACAAAGGCTTTCATTATTTCATACATGTCTGAACTTCCCGTAAGGTGATCTGCTTCATGAAAGGTGTTGTCGCCCTCTCTTTGCACATTTCTTAAATGAACAAAATGTATTTTTTCGCCAAAATCCTCAATAATTTTCACAAGATCATTTTCCGGATTGGGTCCCAAAGAACCAGAACAAAAAGTAAGTCCGTTGGCGATGGAGGGCACGCCTTCCAAAACCGCTTTGATCTGATCGTAATTGGATACAATTCTGGGCAATCCAAACAAGGGAAATGGAGGATCATCGGGGTGAACACACATTCTGATGCCCAGCTTTTCAGCAACAGGAATTACCTTTCCCAGGAAGTACATGTAGTTTTCATACAACTTCTTGGCATCTATCCCTTTGTAATCATTCAGTAATCCATTAAACTCTTCCACCGACATGGTATATCGTGAGCCGGGAACTCCTGCAAGTATATTTTGCTGCAGATTTTCCTTTTCTGTTTCAGAAAGACTCTCGTAATAATCGTGGGCCTTTTCCACAATCCGTTCTGTATAATCCAGGGCTGCATCGGGCCGGCGTAATTGATATATATCAAAAGCAGCAACTGCAATATGATTATACCGTAAAGCACAACTGCCATCCGCTACTTTATATG
>JAOUKG010000009.1 GCA_029882725.1 Cyclobacteriaceae bacterium | reverse complement strand
GAGAGAGGATATGAAGAACTCAGCCATTGAAATGATGGAAGCGGCCGGTTATAAAAATGTGGAAGGCTATGATGCCGGAAGTGCTCCAGGTTTGGGAATCCATGAAATGGGTACTGCCAGAATGGGGCGTGATCCGAAAACATCCGTACTTAATAAATGGAATCAGGTTCATGCTGTTCCAAACGTTTTTGTAACAGATGGTTCATTTATGACTTCAGCAGGTTGTCAAAATCCTTCACTTACGTATATGGCGATGACTGCACGTGCCAGTAATTTTGCAGTGGAAGAATTAAAGAAAGGTAACTTATAATTTGATTACATTATGAAAAGAAGAGATGCACTAAAAGGTTCTGCCGCTATATTTACTTTATTGGGTACGGTGCCAGGATTGATTTTAAATACAAGTTGTTCTTCAGATAAGCCAAAATGGACTGCTGTTGCATTTAATGATACACAAGGCCAGGTTTTACAGTCGGCACTTGATGTACTGATTCCTCGTTCTGCGGCTCCTTCAGCAACAGACGTAAACACTCACGGACTGATTGATGAGCAGGTAGCTCAGATCTTTTCTGAGAAAAGGAAAACTGCATTTCTAAGTGCCGTTGACAGACTTAACGATCTGGCTCAGTCTGTTAAAGGTTCTGATTATCATGAATTGGAAATTGAAGATCAAAATGAATTGATGCTTCAGTTTGTTGATGATGAAGAGGGGCAAGAGAAAAAAGGTCAGTTTTATAACCTTATAAAAGGACAAACACTAACTTGTTATTTTAGAACAGAAGAAGTTTGTACAAAGGTTCTAAACCATGTAGCGATACCTGGTAGATACGATGGTTGTGCCGATTTGGAACCCAATCAACCCCTTTGGGCTGAATAATTATGAAAAAGCGTCAGGTTTCTGACCGGATTCGGGTGAAAAGAATACCCGAAAGGGGAATATATGGCAGAGAAGACATCAACAAAATTTTTGATGAAACATTTCTCTGCCATATTTCATTTGTAATGGATGGCCAACCTTTTATTATTCCAACTGCTTTCGGAAGAAAAGAAGATGTAATTTATATACACGGATCTTCAAAAAGTAGAATGCTGCTTCATCTGGAAAGTGGAGCCGATTTAGCTTTGGCTGTTACTCATGTTGATGGGTTGGTACTGGCAAAGTCACTTTTCCACCATTCTATGAATTATCGAAGTGTTGTTCTTTATGGAAAAGCATGTCTGGTAACAGATAAAAACGAGAAAATGGAGGCACTCAAAATTATTTCTGAACAAATATTGAAGGGGAGGTGGAACGAAGCCAGATTGCCCAATGAAATCGAACTTAAAGCTACAACAGTATTAAAAATTCAAATAGATGAAGCTTCAGCGAAGGTCCGGACTGGACCTCCAGGCGATGATAAAAAAGACTTGGACCTGGAAGTCTGGTCTGGAATATTGCCTATGTATGTAGGGTTTGGAGAACCTATTAAGGATAGTTCAAGTTCTATAGATGAACTACCTCAAAGTATATTAAAAAAAATGGATAATGGTTGATATTACCTTTAAACAAAACTCATTAAGAACTGCAATTGCTCAAGCTATTGTAACCGTAAGTAGAGAAGAAACAATAGCTGATATTAAGGAAAACAGAGTGCCTAAGGGAAATGTATTTGAAATGAGCAAAACAGCAGGTTTATTTGCTGTTAAAAGAACTTCAGACATGATTCCTGATTGTCACCCTTTACCTGTTGAGTTTACCCATGTGGGATTCGAAGTAAAGGGTATGGAAATTATAATACAGGTAACCGTAAGTACAATTTATAAAACAGGTGTAGAAGTAGAAGCAATGCACGGAGCTTCTGTGGTAGCACTTACTTTGTACGATATGCTCAAACCAATAGACAAAGGAGTGGAGATTAATAACATTAAACTATTAATGAAGTCTGGAGGAAAGTCTGGTTTGAAAAAGAAGTTGACAAAAAGGATTAACGCAAGTTTGATTGTGGCCTCAGACAGTATTTTTAATGGATCAAAAAAAGATAAAATTACAGCCAATGTAAAAGCCGAACTCGATAAGTTTGGTATCGATCTGGTTTTTAATTGTGTAATTTCAGATGATCAGGAAATAGTCAAGGAGCATATTAATAAGAGGGTAGCGGAAAAGGATTCGTTGATAATAACTTCGGGAGGAACAGGGCTAACTACCAAAGATTTTCTTCCTGAAACGGTAGTTCCTTTATTAGATAGGCGAATTCCAGGTATTGAGGAAATGATCAGGCGTTATGGCCAGGAACGTACATCACGGGCCATGTTTTCCAGAAGTGTAGCAGGTATGATTGGTTCTACTTTAGTTTTGTCCCTACCCGGAAGCAGTTCTGGAATGGAAGAATCTTTACAAGGACTCTTTCCTTACATTTTACCTGTATTTGATGTTGTAAATGTTTAATTGTTAATATCTTTATTAAAAAAAAGCCCATGTTGAGTCGCTCTGTATTATATTTATTATTGTTGTTTGTTGTTTTCTCATGTAATAACACTAAAGAAAAGGATAGTAAACTAGAGGTAGTAAGTGCTGAAGTTTCTGTTTTTGGGGAAATGATTTCTCAAAATGGAGCTGAGTCAGTTTCATCTCTTTTTGATAATTTAGTGGGGAATGAAAAAGTTGAGGGGAAGTTTGAAATTGAAATTACCGATGTTTGCCAAAATAAGGGGTGTTGGATGAAAGCAAAACTACCCGATGGTTCCAAAATGCATATTACCTTTAAGGATTATAGTTTTTTTGTACCTAAAAATTCAGCAAATAAAAGTGCTGTTATTGAGGGAGTTGCCAGTATAAAAACAACAACTGTTGAAGAGCTTCAGCATTATGCAAAAGATGCAGGCAAATCACAGGAAGAGATCGATTTAATAACAGAACCTAAAGAAGAAGTTCAATTTATTGCTAATGGAGTTGAAATAATTAATCAATAACCTCTGAACCTTCCATTTTATATCGATTGGCCGACCAATTAAAAACCCGGGGCGTGATATAATAGATGAAATTGATATTGATTTGACCTGTTTTTTGATTTACGGTTACTTGAGCCGGCAATGCATCATCTTGAATTACTTCAAAAGTAAAAGGCGAGCCAAAGTTTCTTGTGTAACTTACTCCGTATTCAAATCTCCCAAATGATTTTATTTCACTTGCAAGCCTTACACCTGCGTAAATGGCAGGAACAATGGATTTTTCTGTTTTTTGAATCTTTCCCTGAGGGGAAATGATTTGATAATTGGCTAAAAATCCAAATTGATATACAAAGGATGAGTGGAATTTAACAGGGGAGGGAACATTGTAATTTGCTCCTATTGGTAACTTCCATTCTGTTATTTTTATATCCTGCAATAAGGGCACACCTTTGTGGAAATTGTAATAATTCGATTGTCCGTATTGTATGGAAAATTCAATTTGAACTTTTTCGTAACTTCTGAATTGAAAGGTAGGGCCCAAATTAAAACGTGTCCTTGGAAAGACATTGTATTTAGTGTTTTCTATATCCCAGGTAATAAAATCAGACTTAGGATTAATGCCAAATTGAATAGCAATACCCGACCCTAAATTGCGAAATGATGATTGTGCAAAGGCCCCATTAAAGCTTAATAAAGCAATGCAAAAAAGTATATATTTTCCAGACACAATAGTAATGTTTTGAGTAAAAAATAGTAAAAACTCAAGTAGTTTAAGTTAAAGCCTATTTCAAAGCTACATTAGTTTGTGATATTTTCCAATAAAATATAAATAAAAAGCAATTGGTAGGAATGGAGTGGAATGTTTTATTTGATGTTCGCTTTTTGGGGAGTTCTATATATTTTCATTGCATTTTTAATTCAATAGTATTTAAATTTCCCCATTGTTGTGAAAAATTTCCCTTTTTTCTGCAAACCTGATTTATTATAAAATAGGGTATAAAAAAACCAATCTCTGGAATAAAACTGGTTTACTTTTCCAGAGATTGGTTTTACTTTTAATGAATTGAAAACTATCTGCTTAATACTTTCCCTTTTCCATAAATGAATTTTTTTACATCACCAGGATTTCCTTTGTAAAATAATTCACCATCTCCATTTAAGGTAACTTTCAAGGTTTGAGAAACACTTACCTGACAGGATGTATCACTACCATGTACGTCGGCAGTAACCGTTTTTGCATCAAAGCTGATGCCATTGAATTTACCTGCGCCGGCAGCCAAGAGGTTTAATGCTGTAGTATAACCAGACATTGTAAGTTCTCCTTCACTATAAATAGCGGCTTTTACATTTGTTGCTTTTACATCAATATCTACTTTACCGTTGCCATTAACTTCAATTTCAAAGTTTGTGGCATTTATTGAATTTTCAGATGTAATCTTTCCATCCCCATTGGCAATGATCTTTTTTAAACTTTCTACGGTAACGTATAAGTCCATTTGGTATCCTTTGATCGTTTCTAGTTTATTCAAAACGGATTTTTTTCCAGCGGGTTCCGGTTTCATGTCTACATGCAGTACACCGTTGTCAACCCAGATATTGCATAAATGCCAAATTTCCGCATCAACTTTGGCTTCTACTTCTTGTTTGTTTGATTGTCTTATTATCACATTAAAGTCTGAATTAACAGAAATTGTATGGAATGCTCCTAATTCAAGTTTTTTGGTAGGCTGTGCCCATGCAAAACCTACAAGAATTAATTGAAAAAGAGCGACCAGAAGAACCATGATCTTCAGTTTGGATTTGAATTGAGGTTTAGTCATAGTGGTTTATTTAAAAAAATATGTGGTTTTTGTGTAAGTTTTTAATAATGAAATTTAGTGCTTATAATGGTAGGATAAAAAACAAATTCCATCAAAATACTTATTTATTCGTTAAATGGTTTTATAAGTAACCTCCGATTAAACTAACTTAACAGAACGATTATCTCATCAACACCCTGCATTTTGGCTTGTATTAGCGCTGTGTTACCTTTATTATCAGCAATATCTTTCATGGCTCCATTTTGCAATAGTAGCGTAATGAGTTCCTTGTGCCCGAAAGTAGCTGCAAAAATCAGTGCTGTAGCCCCGTTAAAGTTTTGTTTGTTGATGTCAGCATTGTTTTCAATTAGGAGCTTTGCCATGGAAATTGAGCCTTTAAAGCATACACCCATTAAAGCAGTATTTCCTGAATCATCTTGTTCATTTATTTCGGCTCCTAATTCTAAAATCAACTTGGCAGCCTCAAATTGTTCATTGTAAGTGGCCATAATAAGCGGAGTAAACCCTCTTTGATCTTTTAGGTTTATGAGTGAAGAATCGTTTTTAACTAATTTAAGAAGATTCTCTACTTCACCGTTTCTTGCAAATTGGTGTATATCCATATAATATTTTTTAAAATTCAAATTTATGAAAATAGCCTTTCAAATTTACTGAAAATAATTTTATGTTTTTTTATATTCTGTAATATGTATATTATATTATAGTATTGTGATGATAAGAATAGCCTATGACTATAGTACAATTAAAATACGCTCTTTCCGTTGAAAAATACAGGAATTTCCGATTGGCCGCCGAACATCTTTCAATTTCCCAACCAGCTTTAAGTTTACAAATAAGGAAGCTTGAAGAAACTATAGGATTGGTTTTGTTTGACAGATCAGTATCACCTGTAGAAACTACCCCCGATGGTATACTCTTCCTTTCCAAGGCAGAAGAAATTGTAAATCATGCTGAAAACTTATTGAACTTTACATCTGTTTTGGGTGAAAATTTTAATGGTAAACTTAAGTTGGGGGTTATTCCAACATTGGCTCCGTATTTAATTCCTCTTTTCGCTTATGAACTTCAAAAAGATCATCCTTTGTTTACACTCGAGATTCATGAAATGATTACAAATGATATAATTCATGCACTTCGTACCGGAGAACTCGATGCGGGGTTAATTTCCACACCTATTAATATTCAAGGAATAAAATCCATTCCCTTGTTTTATGAATTGTTTTATTTTTATACTTCCGAAGAGTTAACTGTAGGAGGAGAACTCCACCTTGAAGATATTGATTATAGTAAGCTATGGTTGCTAAATGAAGGAAATTGTATTCGGGATCAAATAAATAACTTCTGTGATATTTCACGTGTAGATGATAAAAAGACATTTTATTATAACAGTAATTCCATTGAGTCGTTGATACGCATTGTTGATTCGCGTGGGGGGTTCACAATATTGCCCGAGCTTACTACTTTGAGTCTTGATGAGCATCAGATTCAACAAACTCTTCCCATTTATCCAAAGGCGAGGGAAATTGGTATTGTATATAGTAAAAGTAGCTTTAAAGAACGTTTTGTGTTAAAAATGATGGAATACATTAAAAATAATATACCTAAAAAGATGTTGTCGTCTGAAGGGTTAGAAGTGATGGATCCGGAAATTGAAATTGGTTAAGCTTATTATAATGATGTTAAATTGTATTTAATACCTTAAGTATAACCTCACAACTTTCTTTTATTTCTTTATTGGAAATAATGAGGGGAGGGGCAATTCTAAAGGCATTAGGCGTAGAAAGAAACCAATAAATAAGTACTCCTTGGTCAAGACAATTTTTAACTGCAGTTTCTACTTTTTGTGCGTCTTCAAGCTCTATGGCCATCATCAATCCAATTCTTCTGAAACCTTTAATTTCTTTATGGTTAAGTAATCGTTCAAATAGTTTCCCTTTTTCTTCGACCTGTTCCATCAGGTTTTCATTTTCGACTACTAAAATAGATGCAAGGCCTGCTGCACAGCATACGGGATTGCCTCCGAATGTGGTTATATGTCCCAAAGGAGGGTTGTGTGTAAGGGTTTCCATTAATTTTTTTGATGTTGCAAACCCTCCCAACGGTAATCCTCCCCCTAAACTTTTTCCAAGTGTAATAATGTCGGGTATAGTATTGTAATGTTGAAAACAAAACCATTTACCAGTTCTTCCCATTCCTGTTTGGATTTCATCGAAAATAAGAACAGCACCCGTATTTGTACAGGCTTCCCTCAGGGCTTTCATAAACTCAAGGTCAGGAATACGTACTCCGGCATCACCTTGAACGGGTTCAATTATAACTGCTGCTGTATCTTGGTCAATTGCTTTCAATGAGGCGATATCCCCGAAAGGCAAAAACTCAATACCAGGCAAAAGGGGTCTGAAATTGCGTTTTCTGTTTTCATTGCCTGATACACTTAAGGAACCCTGGGTACTTCCGTGATAGGCCCCGGTAAAGGATATTATTTTGGGCCTTTTTGTTGCTCTTTTGGCTAATTTAATAGCCCCTTCATTGGCCTCGGTCCCTGAATTTGTGAAAAATATTTGCTCAAAACGATCACCTAAAAGTGAAATTAATTTTTGAGCAAGTTGTTTTTGTGAATTATAATCGAACTCACCATACACCATTACATGCATGTGGGAATCGATCTGTTTTTTTACAGCTTCTATTACCGAAGGATGGCCGTGCCCCACATAGGACACACCAATTCCAGAGATTAAATCAGTGTATTTTTTACCTGAATTATCATAAAAATGACAGCCAAAAGCATTTTTAACCGAAATATCTACCGGATAATTGGAGGTTTTCCCTAAAAAAGGACTGTAATTCACAAGAAAAAATTAAAATCCAAGACGATCTGAAGACCAGGGAATTCTTGAAAGAACCAAAACAAGTGCAATTGTAAAATAAACAGCCATTGCTTTGAACTTTGCCTTATCAGTTTCGGCCTTTTTAATCTTTATCCTACCTATTTGCGCCACTACTGCAGCCAATACCATTACCAGAATATGTTCAACAGCCCAGAATCTTAATTCACTGTTCTTCATTGCGGCTCCAAAATCGGAGAAGGCAACTTCTGTAATTGGACTAAATACAAAATAAAGTAAAAGCCCTATAACCAGCTGAAGGTGGAACAGGCCAACAAATCCTGCTGACATGCCATTTTTTCCCTTTGTAAAATCTTTTCCCGAGGACATCCCAATAAAGCCGGAAACAATTAAAAATAAGCCCATTAATAGCACAATCCAACGTAACCAAGAATGTGTAAACAATAATATATCTCCCATAGTTATTTTTTTTCGCAAGATACATCAGAAACTTAAATACCCATGAAGAAATATTTTTTTGATAATCAACGATTTACAAAAAATAACTTTTAATGGTCCATTATTATCAGAATATCCTCGCAATGCAAATTCAATCCTCTTTAGAGAATTTTTTTTCAATAGTATTAATCTTGTTTTCGAGGTCACGAATTTTATCTTCAATTTTTATAGGTGCCTGCAGGTTCGTAGTAAAATAACCCGTGACCTCCCATATTTCTTTTACGTCATCGGTGTTTATGGCAAATTCAGCATAATGAGGATTATCAAAGATCAAGGTTATTTTGTTCTGGGATTTTCTGTATAATCTTCCCAAGCGTAGAGACTGATCCATTATCAGAATATAAATAAAGTTTTCCTGACACTCTTTTGTTTTTTTTGCAAGTACCCAATTTCCCGGATGAATCCCTTCACGATAGTAATGCATTTCGTCACTGTCAATCTCAAAAAAGCGATAAATACCCGACTTATCAGAAATTGGAAATTCAATATTTTCTAAATTATTAATAAAATCTGCGTGCTCTCTACTAATTAGATAATCCGATTGTTGGTTTATTCTTAACAACTTAACTGTTTTTAGTCCCTCACTTATATCTTTAGCATGTGCCGCATCCATTTTTTGTCTGAATTTGTCAAGCTTAAAGATATCATTAACAGTTAATGGCTTGTTAAGTAGGGAATCTATTGAAATTTGAAACTTTCTGCTTATTTCTATAAGAGAGTCAATTTTTGGCTCAGACCGGCCTTCTTCATAGGCACCTACCGAAGGCCGGGCAAGTTGGAGCATTTCAGCAAATTTCGCCTGACTTAGTTTATGTGCATGACGTATTTTTCTTATATTTTGGCCTATAAATGACATTTAGCTAAATTTATGAGCAGTTCTAAAACCTTTAGATATTAATTACGTAAATATACCTAAAATGGTTTTGTTTTCTTTGTATATTGGGTCGGGTATTGATTAAAAAAGAGTAGAAGATTGAAAGTTAAACCACAACATATAGTTACTTAATTTGGTTGATTTTATAGCATATTTTATATAATTGTCTGCGTTGAAATGTTTATAAAAAATATAGAATAGAGTGAAAGGGAAATTTCCATAAAAAACACTAAAAGCACGAAGCCATGGATGAGAATTTTTTTAAAATAAAGGAATACCTTGAAGAACTGGGGCACTTAATTACCTACGAAAATGAGGAAGATGGGGTGATCGTTGTGAATAATGAAGACCGGGGTATTAAAAATCTGGTGGTGGGGGTGGCTTTCCCTATTTTGATTGTTGAACAGGTTATTTTTGAAATTAAAAACGAGAATAATTCAATATATAAAAAATTATTGCAATTGAGCAGGGATTTTATTCATGGGGCTTTTGTATTGGATGAATCCGGGAAAAAAGTTCTTTTCAGAAATACACATGAAATGGAAAATCTGGATCTTAACGAGTTGGAGGCTACAATAAATTCCCTGGCCCTTTTACTCAGTGAACATAATAAGGAAATTTTATCTCTTTCAGGAAATTAAATAATGTTATACTAAAACACTAAACCCAATTAATTATGAATATTTTTAAGCGCATATTTAAAATAGGTCAGGCAGAAACGAATTCAGCTTTGAACCAATTGGAAGATCCTATTAAAATGACTGAACAAGGTATAAGGGATCTTAAGGAAGATTTAGAGAAAAGCCTCAAAGCCCTGGCAGAAGTGAAGGCAATGGCTATCAGGTGCAGAAATGATGTTGAAGTAAATAAAAATAAAGGAGAAGATTACGAGCAAAAGGCAATTATGCTTTTGAAAAGAGGTCAGGATGGATCTTTGGAAATGGCCGAAGCTGATCGTTTGGCCAGTGAGGCATTGGTAAAGAAGGAGGAATGTATGGTGATTATGGGTAAGGCAAAGGAAGATCACGCCCGTTTGGAAAGTAATCTTGCACAAATGGATGGGAATGTAAAAAAACTAAGACAAACAATAAGCCATTATGAGAATGAGTTAAAAACGTTAAAAGCCAGGGTAAAAGTGAGTTCCGCAACAAAAAATCTAAATAAACAGTTGGCTAATATTGATGCCGACAGCACCGTGGGAATGCTTGAAAGGATGCGTGAAAAAGTAGAACAAGAAGAAGCATTGGCGGAATCTTTTGGTGAAATAGCCAATGAAAGCAGAAGTATAGATGATGAAATTGATAAAGCGCTTGCTTCCGACGATGTTACTGTAAAGGCCTCGGATGAATTAACAGCATTGAAAGAGAAATTAGGTATCTCGAAATAATTATCAATTATCAATTATCAATTATCAATTATCAATTATCAATTATCAATTATCAATTATCAATTATCAATTATCAATTATTTAATTCTATATGCGGGTTTCTCTTTATTCACTATTATTGGTTTGCATCGGTTTGTATTCATGTACAGACTCCACGGACCAGTCGAATGATCTGTTTGTAAAGGTATCAAATGGTTATTTGGAGGGTGAATATAATTCTGATAGTAGTGTAGTTGTGTTTAAAGGAATTCCCTATGCAGCTCCCCCCGTTAATGAATTGAGGTGGAGAGCACCTCAACCTCTTTCCGATTGGTATGATACTTTAAAATGCCAGGACTTTCCACCAAGTCCAATTCAGAATAAACCTGTTCCGTTTAGTATGTGGTCTGAGGAGTTTATTACTCCCGCAGAACCTCTTAGCGAGGATTGTTTATATTTGAATATTTGGGCTCCTTCAGGGCAATCATCTGCTCAATCAATCGCCGATAAACCTGTATTCGTGTGGATACACGGTGGGGCTTTTGTATCCGGGTCCGGGGCTTGTCCAATTTATGATGGAGAAGAATTCGCAAAACAGGGAATTGTATTTGTTTCCATAAATTATAGGTTGGGAGTGTTTGGTTTCATGGCGCACCCTCAACTTTCCCTTGAATCTACAATTAACTCTTCAGGTAATTATGGCCTAATGGATCAAATTGTTGCTTTAAGGTGGGTAAAGCAAAACATTAATAAATGGGGGGGAGATTCAACTCAAGTTACCATTGCAGGTCAATCGGCAGGTGGGTCCAGTGTGGAAGCATTGATTTTCTCGCCTTTGGCTAAAGGATTTTTCAATCAGGCCATTGTTCAAAGTGGATCTTTGCTGTCGAAAAAAATGGACCATCTAAAGCATGCAGAAGAAAACGGATTGAAAATTTCAAAGATTGCAGATTATAAAAATATAACACAGTTAAGGGAATTGTCTGCTGATAGTCTATTAGTTGTAGCTAACAGACTTCCTTTTGGCTTTTTTCAACCTATAATTGATAAATATATTATTCCCCGGGATCCGAATAAAATGCTTTCCGAGGGAAATTTTAATGATGTAACAATGATGTCGGGCTGGGTAACAGGCGATAGCGAAATTTCATCTTTTAAAGCAAAGGATAAAGAGGGTTTTATGGAATATGTAAGGGAGAGTCACTCCGATAGTGAAGTTGATTTCTATAAATTGTTCCCGGCAGATAATGATAGCCTGTTGGTAAAGTCTCAAAATAAGTTGGCTTTATTGGAGTTTAAAATTAAAGCTGATTTTAATTTGGCTTCTAAATTGGAAAATGACATCTACCTCTACGAATATGATTATGTTCCCACAGACAAGCCCGGATTCCCAAATTATGGAGCTTTTCACACTTCGTAGGTACCTTTCGCTTTTCATAATTTAAAAAGATGGAACTGTCTCTGGACTTCATCCGATTTCTATGTTGAAAAACACTTATTTTCCTATTGGGTGAATTTTATTAAAAAGGGGAACCCAAAGGGTACCGGTTTGCTACAGTGGAATGCATATAAATAGAGAAAATTATGAACTGATGTATTTCACTGAAATAGCACAGCCTGTATCCAGAAAATACAGAAGTGAGTTTGAGTTTCTAAACCAATAATACTCTCAATTTAAGATATAGATTAAGATGTAGAGAACTTTTAGCTTCAAGTAATTTTCCAACATATATAAAAGAGAAACCGGGGTTAACTTATTTTATTCATTCACTTTTTTAGAATGATTATAAATAACACGCAAAACAATCACTTTTATTGATATATAGTACATTTTTTACTTATTTAAGTTCAATAAATAGTTGCTATTAATAAAAATTCCACAATCGGTTTTTTCAGCCTGAGCAAAAGTATTATCTTTATAATTCATTGACTTTAAATTAATAAAACCTATATCAAATGTCTTCAATTTCATTAAAAGTAAATGGGAAACCCTATCAGGTGGAAGCCGATGAGGATATTCCTTTGTTATGGGTACTCCGGGATCATCTGGATCTAGTGGGTACTAAATTTGGCTGTGGTATTGCCATGTGTGGTGCTTGTACAGTACTCGTAGATGGAAAAGCCACTCGTTCTTGTTCTGTTCCGGCAAAATCACTGGAGAATGCCAATATTGTTACAATTGAAGGTTTGGCAGACAATGGCGGAAAAGCTCTGCAGGATGCTTGGGTTGAAAATGATACCCCCCAATGTGGATATTGTCAGGCAGGTCAGATCATGAATGCTGCAGGTTTGTTAATGTCTAATTCAAACCCCTCTGACGAGGAAATTGACGCAGCAATGAATGGAAATATATGCCGTTGCGCATCGTATACAAGAATAAGAGCAGCGATTAAATTAACTATTGAACAAGGAGGCTTATCATGAAAAATGTAACAATCGACAGAAGATCATTTATGAAAGTTTCCAGCCTAGTGGGCGGTGGACTTATGATAGGTTTCAACTGGGGGTGTTCTACCGAACCAACCAAGGTGGAATCGGGTGTAATTGGGCTTGAACCCAACGCCTTTTTAAAAATTGCCACCGACGGTATGGTTACTATTATGTCTCCCAACCCTGAAATTGGTCAGGGGGTTAAAACTTCAATGCCTATGATTGTGGCTGAAGAACTGGATGTAAACTGGGATAATGTAATAGTAGAACAAGCCGGTCTGAATACTGAAAAATTTACAAGACAATTAGCTGGTGGTAGCCAGTCTATCCGTCAGGGGTGGGACAGCCTGAGAATGGCAGGTGCTACAGCTCGCAGAATGTTGATGGAAGCGGCGGCTAAAAAATGGAATGTGCCTGTTTCGGAATTAACTACTAGCGAAGGGGTAATTAATCATACAGGTAGTGGTAAATCTATTGGGTATGGTGAAATTTCTACTGAAGCAAAAGGTATTGAAGTTCCTGAAGAAGTACAACTTAAAGAACGTTCAGAATATAAAATTATAGGTACAGGAAGGCGAAATGTCGATATCCAAAAGATTGTAACGGGTCAGCCTTTATTCGGTCTTGATTACAAACAAGAAGGTATGTTGATCGCTATGATTCAGCATCCACCTGCATTTGGAATGAAGCTGAAGTCTTTTGATGCCACAGAAGCAAAAGCGATGTCGGGCATTAAAGATGTATTTACAATCAATACACAGCCTGAAGGTGTTGAACAGCAATGGTCTGATACCAATGCCTTCCCTGATCTGCTTGTAGTGGTAGGTGAAAGTACATGGCAGGTAATGAAAGCTAAAAAAGCACTTAAAGCGGAATGGGAGAGGGTTAGTCCTGCTGAAAATTCTGAAATGCACGAGAAAAAGCTTACTGAATTAGTGAGTAAAAAGGTGACAGAGCCTGCCAGAAAAGATGGTGACCCTGAAGCTGCTTTTAAAAATGCAGATCAAGTGATTGAAAGAACATTTACCGCTCCTTTTCTGGCCCATAATACAATGGAGCCTATGAATTTCTTCGCCAATGTTACTGCAGATAAGGCAGAATTGGTAGGACCTATTCAAACGCCTGAGCCTCTTAGAAAAACAGTAGCGGGTGTTTTGGGAATGGATGAAAGTAAGATTTCTGTGATGATGACACGTATTGGAGGTGGTTTCGGAAGAAGATTATACGGTCATTTTGGAACAGAAGCGGCTTTAATTTCCAAAAAAATGAATGCCCCTATAAAATTAATTTATTCCAGGGAAGATGATATGTCGCAAGGTACCTACAGACCTGCGTACAAAGTTACTTATAAGGCTGCCATTAAGGACAACCAAATGACTGCTTTATCAGTGGTAGGTGCCGGTAGTAATGAAGGACCTGTTTTTGTTAATCGTTACCCTGCAGGTACAATAGATAACTAC
>JAOUKG010000452.1 GCA_029882725.1 Cyclobacteriaceae bacterium | reverse complement strand
TTAGTTGTTTAGGGGTTTAGGGGTTTAGGTGAGAGTTGGGTGGCGGGGTGGCCGGCGACTATTGTGTTCTTTGGTACATTCTTCACCACAACCGATCTGGCTCCGACCACGGCATTGTTCCCTATCGAAATATCCGGACTTATAAAAGCATCTGCCGCTATCCATACGTGATCACCAATGGTTATTGAAGATTTAATCAATTCAAAACCAGGGGATTTATAATCGTGGGTTCCTGCACATAAATGCACATACTGAGAAATAATACACTCCTCTCCTATCTTAATGCTACCTAAATTATACACTATCACTTCCCAGGAAATCACACTTTTCTTACCAATTTCCAATTTCCATGGGAAAGTTATTTTTGCTGAAGGATATATCTTTACCCCATTCCCTATTTTGGCTCCAAATACCCTCAGTATGGTATTTCTCCAACCATAAAATAACCGGGGGCTGTATCGAAAAAACGGATAGGCAAAACCCCAAAGTATTCTGAGGATATATTCCTTTTTTGAATAATTTTTTCCGTATTGAATTGTTCTCTCCTCAGGCATTCAAAAGCTGTTTGTAAAGTGTGAATTGCATCTGTGCTATTTTTTGAAGACTGTAGTTTTCATCGACAAATTTTTTGGCTTTTTTTCCTTTTTGCTCTATTTCCTCCGCTTTCCAACTACTTATTTCCTCCAATTTATTTTTAATTGAACCTATATTATCCTCGACTTCCAGGGCTACGTTATTCTGGAGTGCTTCAGGGAAATTACAACCTTCGGAAATAATGGGTACACATTGAAAAGTCATGGCTTCAAGTACCGAAGTGGGAAATCCTTCACTTTGGGAAGGAAGGGCAAAAAAATGGGAAGAACACAGTAATTTCTCTTTTTCGATGCCATAAACGGGACCAGGTAAGAGTATATTACCGGTATGAGTGGCTACTATCTCTTTTTCAATTTTCGTCTGTTCCCCTTCATCAGGACCAGCAATAATCAATTGATAGTTTTTTTTATTTTTCAAAGAGGAGGCTATCCACGCTTTAGCCAATTCCAACGGATTCTTTTTTGTATGTAACCTTCCCAAGAACAACACACTTATGACCTCATCCTCTTTGACTACTGGTTTCACAAAGGGTTCAATACCATTGGGAATCAATCCTGCGTTTGGAAACCATTTTTTTAAATTACTTTGTTCGGGAGCCCCCACGGCTATAACCTGATTAGCCTGGGAGAGGTATCTTTTCTCGAAAACAGTAAAGTACAAAAGCTTCTTCCACCGTTTGTGCTGCATACTCCAGGGTTCCAACATACCGTGAGGATAGGCAAGCCAGGGAAATCCCAATTCGTTGAGTTTTTTTGCTAATCTGGTGGGTATTTGCCAGGAACCATGCGAGATGATTACCGTTTCATTTTTTACAGCCAGATTTTTATTAATCAAGTAATTTGGGATATCTGTTTGATCGTTGGGGATAAAAAAAACATTTTCATTGGAAAGCTCTTCCGGCATTTCTCCCGGTTGTTCCGGCACCACCAAATAATTTTCCACCCCCAGGTCTTTCAACGGCGCAAAGGTAGAGCGGACGGCATTCCAGACACCGTAATTGATTTTTTGTAAAGAAGAGAGGAGGTGGAGGATTTTCATAGGACCAATTCCTTTTTAGATTTTATTACAAAATAAAAAATCAAAACAGGCCCTACAGTAAAAAAGAAAAGCATAACGACCTGGGGCAAATACCCCCTGGAAATAATCATATACAAAAAACTGGTGGATATGGCATAAATAGCTATAGCAATAGGATTGCGAATATTTATTTTAAACCAAGCCCATAAATTTCCAAAAAGAACACCTAAAATAAAACATCCCAAAATAACTCCCGGATACCCAAAAGCCAAATAATACTCACCAAAGCCTAATACCGCAACTCCTTTTCCCAAAGCCTTTGATGGGTAAAGATCCTGATAAATACTAATATAAGATCCGTTTGATTTTTCCGGCCAAACAGCCCTTGGAACAGGAAATAACAAAGTTTGTATCAGAGGTTCAAAACCTATAAAACCGACCTCATTCGGCACTTTTTCCACTAATAAACCCGTAGCAAAGAACACACTCGATTCATAAAACCCACCCAAAAAATATTGATAAGGACTATATGTGTTCAACTGTTCCGTATCAAGCCCCCTTCCGTAGTTTCTTGTGAATTCGATAACTCCAAAAAAAACTATTATCGCTACAAATATTCCTGAGCTAAGAAAAAGGTTTATTCTCTTTCGATGATAGATTAAATAGGTAAGGGCAAAACTCAGGCCCAATATTACAATACGCCATCTAAATGCATCCGTAATGAAAACAATTACCGCAAAAAGAAAAGCGAAAACCAACCAATACAGATTTTTTTTGCTGACTAAATAAGATAATAAGAAAAGAAGAATAACTCCAATCAGGGCGTCCATTAAATGATGTATATAATTTTTAAAAACCCCGTTATAAATAACTGAATTTAGATAATCTGACTGAGTTGTAAACAAATTTACAGTGATACCCAATAGAGAGGTTGTTAACACCACTGAAATAAAGATTACAAAAAACAAGTACTTTGAAAATCTAACAGATAAGGAAAAGTCATTATTTCCAGTATCCGACCATTTTTTTCGAAACCATTTTTGATACCCTACAATAAATGAAATAAAGGCTATTGAAGATAGTAGCAGACCATTAAATAAAACAGGTCTATGATCTACAGATTTATAAAATGCTAAACCATTGGTAATTAAAACTGTTGGACCTACAATTGTGTAATATAGAAACAGTAAACATAAAACAGAAACCGGGGAATATAATTGAACCGGATCTTTTGAACGATAATTTTTTAACAATATAGCCAAGGGTACTAACGTTAAAAAAACATACAATACCCCTTCTTTAAATAAGAGACTTTCGAAAAAATTAATTAAACCCAACTAACGTTTAGTTAAAAATGGTTTTTCTACCCAATGATAAACAAATTTACTCACCACCATTGTAAATAATATTCCTAAAAAAACAAAAATAAAATTGGAGGGGAGTGATTTTTCCTCATTTTGAACCATTAATATTCCACTAAAAAGTACAAGTATTGGCATATGGATGACATATAATGTGTAAGAAAAATCTCCTGTTATTTTTAACTTTTCGAGAATTTGTAAAGAAATGTTATTGCTTTGCATCCAAAACAAAGTACTAAACATTCCAAAAAACCCTAAGGACCAATATAATGAAGATAAATTATGGCCTATTAATGGAAAAAGGTCTAAAATTAGGATTGGAATCAGAAAAACAAGAGGTGCTAAATAAATCCACTTTATTTTTATTCTTCCGACATAAATATCAGCTAAAACTATCCCTAACCACCAACAAAGCATTAAACCAAAAACTTTATCAAATAACACAAAGCCCGTTCCAATAAAATTAGCGACCACAAAAAGTCCAACCATAATTAAGCCAGCCAGAAGACTGTTTTTTCTTAGCACCACAAAAAATAAAGGAAAGGTTATATAAAACCAACCTTCATAAGCCAAAGACCATAAAGGACCATCAGAACCAAATACAGGTGTATAAAATTTCATAAGGAATCCTAAATTTCCCATTAAC
>JAOUKG010000451.1 GCA_029882725.1 Cyclobacteriaceae bacterium | reverse complement strand
CCATTAAGGTGAGTATGGATTCTTTAAATTATATGCCGGCATTTTCCCTTCGACTTTTGGGAGATATTGTATTTGAACTAAATGATGCAGAGCAAGCCCTGGAATATTATAACCATAGTTTGAAAATAAGTAATGAAACTTCTAATTACTCTATTAAGTCTTCAAACCTCCACCGTATTGGGAAAGTATTTGCATCCATGGGGAAATATAAGGAAGCAATAGATATCCTTAACGAAAATTTGCTGTTAACACAACAAAATGGCTATTTGGATGAATTAGTAAGAACGCACAAATTGCTTTCAGATATTTATATCAAACTAGACAAAAGTGATTTAGCATTACAGCATTTACAAGATTATCTTGTGTTTTATGATTCCACCAACAACCAAAAAAATAACGATAGGATTGCGTTTATGCAGGCCCGCTTTGAATCCGACATTAAACAATCTAAAATTGATTTACTCACAAAAGACACTCAATTAAAAACACATGAAATTAACAGGCAGCAATCTTGGCGGTATTTTTATATTATAGCCATATCTTTTTTCTTTCTTATGGTAGCTTTTTTGTTCAGGACAAATTGGAAGTTTAAAAAGATAAATTCAGAACTCAAACTTAAAAACGATGAAATTGGCAGGAAAACTCGTCAATTAGAGGGATTGTCGGTTACAAAAGACAAGCTTCTTTCTATTATTAGCCACGATTTAAGAAGTCCGCTGAGTGGTTTGCATTCGCTTTTAAACTTGTTTAAAGATGAAGATATCTCAATGGAGGAGATGAGAAATTTTGTCTATTCAATTGATGCCAGATTGACCGTTTTAACTGAAGATTTGGATAATATATTGCAGTGGACTCAAACTCAGCTTCATGGACTGCAAGTACAAAAAAGTCATGTTGTTATAAATGGGATTGTCGAAGATGTACTGCAAATCAATCAGGATTCAATTCAGAGAAAAAATATTACAGTTAAAAATGAATTGAGCCAGGATATTGTATCTTTTGTTGATCCCAATCATTTGAAAATCATTGTACGAAATATTGTGGCCAATGCTATAAAATTCACCAATCAAGGGGGGGATATATTGTTTAAAGTACTTGAAAACAGAGAAAGAATAGTTTTACAAATAACGGATACAGGAGTAGGTATGGATCAACATGAATTGGACAATCTATTTAACCCGGGTAAACATTTCTCAAAAACAGGTACTTGTAATGAACAAGGATTGGGTGTTGGACTACTTTTAACTAAAGAATTCATAGACAAAAACGATGCTAAAATAGAGGTTAAGAGTAAACCCGGAAAAGGCACAACATTTTCATTAACTTTTGAAAGGGCATTGTCAATTTGAAATTCCTTTTTTCATTACAAATAATACGTACTCCAATTTTCCTGATTCAAATTTGTGGTAGGTAGTTGATCCTTCGGTAGCAGCAAATTTTTTGCTGGATCCCCAAAATATTCTTGGCATTACCTTTTTTATCAACGCCAAACGTTCAGATGTTGATAATTGAAGGGCTTCAACCACTTCATCATTGATATTGTGATTTTCAATAATATCAAATCCTTCTTTTTTGAATAATTTTGTTAATGCTTCTATTTCAGATGATTCTCGAAAATCGGTATATAGGAAGGTTCCGTCATCTTTCAAAACTCTCCTGACTTCAGAAATAAATTTCCCCATTTTAGGATAAAGGTGGGAAGACTCTAGGTTTAAAACCACGTCAAAAGTGGCTTTATCAAATTCTAAATTCATGGCATTACCTACTTGAAAATGAATATTATCTTGTTTATAATGGTCATTACAGAACCTAACGGCCCTTTCACATAAATCAATACCGATGGTAGAACGAGGGGATAAATAGCGATTGATGTACGATAACCCACCACCACGGCCACTACCTACTTCCAACAGTGTTTTGTCTTTTAAGTCTATCCTATTGGCTAAAAAATCATATAACTGGATAGAATACCTGTTAATTTCATCTGCATCCTGTAGTTTTATTTTCTCTTTATTACGTGAAAACCCATAATTCATGAAGGTTACGTCTCCTTTTGAATCCATTGCACTTATAAACCAATACCATTTTTTAAAAACGAAATCTGAAAATGCTGTAATCATTTTTTTTGAGTGATTTTTATTAAAAATAACGAGAAAATTATCAATTATCAATTATCAATTATCAATTATCAATTATCAATTTAATAAGCTCATCGGCAATTACATTTAATAGATCCTCTAAATTTTGATCAGACAGACTACCTTTTTTAAGTTCTTTTTCTCCATTAAAAATACGGTAATCCACAACATAGCCGTTTCCCTCTTTTCGGTAACGTCCATAAATAGAATAGGCATTTGAAAATACCCCTCCTTGTTCTATAAATAGATATTGATTATTGTATTTGCTGCGATCATTTTTAATAATCTCATCCATTTTCAGTCCAGCATGTTGTTCATCCAACAAGGTTTCCTCATTTTGAAAACTTGAACTCAATACAATGGGCTTGGCAGAATTGATCTTAATTTTGCCCTTTTCCGCAGTCCCCAGTCTGCCCAAATAGAATGAAGATGCATCTTGAGGTATTTGAACAATGGGAATTTGCCGCTCACCTATTTCATCGGCCAATTCAGGTACTTTTTTTCTGGCGTACTGAAGCATATCGATAACATCAACATATTCATTGTCTTGAAGTGCTTCCCCCTTTAAACCAAATAAGAGACTATAAGTAAGTAGCCCTTGTTCCAGATGGCTTGATTCATAACTAACTTCAGCACCCTCGGAACTGGCAAGAATATACAACCCGGTTCTGTCTTTCACCTTGTCGAGAGCCCTGATTCCTTCTGTTTTTAATTGCCCGTTTTCTGAAAATAGTCCGTTGGCAAGGTTTCCCGAATGACAAGCGTCTACAACCAATACCTGTTTTTGGGAAGGTACCAATTTAAAAAGTTCAGCAAGTTCAGAACTTGATAAGGAGATCCCTCTTGCTTCCTCTGGCCCTCTTACATAGGGGTGTTCAGCCTCTGCAGTAAGAAAATAAAATTCGTCATCATTTTCCAAATCAAGACCATGTCCGGCAAAATAAACCATGAATATATCTTCCGGATTTGCCTGATTAGCAATTTCTTTGAAGGTAGAGCTTATATTTTCTTTCAAGGGGTATGTCCCTTTTTGGTTAGTGTCTGTGGTCATTCTGAAAAGTTCAAAATTATCCTCTCCAAACTGAGCCACTCCGGCAATTTCCATTGCATCAGCAAAATCAGTAGCATCTTTTGCGGCGTAATTTAAGTCTATTGCTTTTCCCCTGTAATCTGATATTCCAATACTTAAAACAAACAATTTCGATGGAACGGGAGCTGTGTTTTCTCTCTTTTCGGGTATAAAATAGATGTTTTTTTGATTGCTAAGTGGATAACCTTTGTCATTAAAAGCTTCAACTGATAGTTTGTTCAGACTTTCCGGACGAATAAAAGGGTGACTAAGGAGAAATTCAAATGTGTTTGTCTCCAAATTATAAATTTCTGTTTTAGTAATATCTTCAACTACTTCTTTGCCATTCAATTTGATAGATACTTTTCCAATTCCCCCTCCGTTGTCTTCCAATTTGAAATTAAGCATTTCA
>JAOUKG010000450.1 GCA_029882725.1 Cyclobacteriaceae bacterium | reverse complement strand
CCCAGAAAATGGGGCCCTCCGGCCCATGATCAACGAGGAAAACATATTATTACCGACACTTTAACGGCTCCCAAAGGTTTAGGAGCGGTTGAAGAGTTTGAACGTTTAAAACGACTGGCTCCTGCCAACGGGCCTGTTTTGAAAGTCAGTATTCCAGGTCCCTACACCCTTAGCGGCAGGTTACTCCCCAATGCTGAGTACAAAGACCGCTATGCTATTACCGAGGCCCTGATCCCTATAGTGAGGAAAGAGATTGAAGACCTGGTGGCAGCGGGTTGCAAGGAACTGACGGTAGATGAACCTTCTATGAGCTGCTATGCCTACAAAGAAGATACCAGGAGGTTTGTGGATATTTTTAACAGGACAGTAGAACCTGCAGCAAGTAGTGATTGTCGGCTTTCTACGCACTTGTGTTTTGGTAATTTCAAGGGGCATGCCGTAGGATACCGTAGGATTAGCCCTATGTTGCCCGATTTTCTCGATTTTAATGTTGATGAGGTTCATGTGGAAATGGCCAGCAGGGAGTTTGCTGAAATAGAACTCATAGCTGAATTTGCAAAAAGAATGGATGTGGCTGTAGGTGTGATTGATGTGAAAAGTTATTACATCGAGTCAGTGGAAGATATAAAGCAAAGGATTGCCCTTTGCCTGAAACATATTTCTCCCGACAAATTGTCGGTGGCACCCGATTGCGGATTAAGTCAAACCGCTCGCTGGGCAGCGAAATTGAAGCTGGACAATATGGTAGCCGGAGCTGTAGAGGCGAGAAAGAAAATCTAGTTTTATGGAATTAATTAAGGCCTTTCAGAAAGGAGAAGAACTACTCAACGATATACGCAACGCCCCGGTGGATGAAAAGGGTTTTCATATCTGGTGGCTGGGGCAGTCGGGATTCCTCATTAAATGGAAAAACTTCCATTTGTTGTTTGATCCCTATTTATCGGACAGTCTTACAAAAAAGTACGCTGAAACTGATAAGCCGCACGTTCGGATGGGTGAGCAGGTTATTCGTCCTGAGCAACTCGATTTTATTGACGTGGTGACTTCCAGCCATAACCACACCGACCACCTCGATGCGGAAACCATCCTCCCTTTGTTGGAGGTAAACCCCCATATAAAGTTGCTAATTCCTGAGGCAAACAGAGCATTTGTGGCCAATCGTCTGAATTGCGATGAGTCAATGCCCATTGGATTGGTGCAAGGAGCACAAACAACCATAGGGCCTTTCACTTTTCATGGAGTGCCGGCAGCTCACAATTCGCTCGATAAGAACGAAAAGGGGCAGTGTTTGTACATGGGTTTTGTAGTACAATTTGGGAGTTGGAGTCTTTATCACAGCGGAGACACATTGAAATATGAAGGTATGGAAGAAATTCTGGCTGCATTCAAGCCCGATATTGTTTTTCTACCTATCAACGGAAACCGTCCGGAGCGGCGTGTGGCCGGAAATTTAAATCCGGAGGAGTCGGCAAAACTGGCGAAGGCCATCGGGGCAGGTAAGGTGATACCGCATCATTACCATATGTTCTCTTTCAATACCGAAGACCCGGATAAATTTGTGGGGGCATGCAAGGCTGCGGGTCAGGAGCATGTGGTGCTGAAACTGGGACAGCGATTTAGTTTTGGAGTATAGAATACTCTCTGAAGAGCAGAGAGTATTCTATAGTGTTAATTTGATTATTTGAATTAGAATTAGATAGTGATTCCTGAATTTCATTAGGGGCACGTCCGCTAAGTATTCAGAATACGAATTCCGGCTAAGCCGACAATTTTTCTGCTTTTTCTTCTTTATCTTCTTTCAATTCTTCAAAATCTCTATAACCTTCCTCTGCTTCGGTATGGGATTTCAATTTATTTATTCGGGTTACAATAAACCAAGTGATTGGAATAACACCTCCTATTAAAAACACACTGGCTCCTATGCCCCTTAACCAGGTAAGTGATTCAAAAACACCACCGCCAATAAATTGTTTGGATCTGGCAAACCACAACCCATTATCCACCACTTCCTTGAACTGAATGGCTCCGGCGGGAAAAAGATCTAATATTACCATGAGCATAAGGCCAATATTGATTGACCAAAAAGAGACTTTCACGATACGGTTGTTCCAATTTTCCTGTTTGATAATCAATTTACATGCGAACAAGAGAGCCGCCAGGGAAATATTACCATACACTCCCATTAAAGCGGCATGAGCATGGTTGACGGTGAGATAGGTTCCATGTTCAAAATAATTCATAATAGGCAAATTGATTATTATGCCCATAACTCCAGCACCGAAGAAATTCCAGAAATTAACAGCGATAAGAAACAGAAACACTTCAGGGAATCCGAAATTGACGTTAAGATTTTTGTGTTCAACATTACCTACAGCAATTTTTGGCATATTTTTGAATCGCCAGGCTTCCACTGTAAGTAATATCAAAGGGACGAATTGCAAGGTTGAAAACACACTTCCCAATGCCATAGTGGCCACAGGTTTGGCATTCCAATAAAAATTGTGGGAAATGCCCAACAACCCTGTTCCCAGGAAAAGGATAGTTGCAAAATAAACTACCCTAACAGCGGCTTCCCTGCTAACTAATCCCATTAGAACCATGAGGTAACTAACAATTACTGTGATAAATACTTCAAAAAAGGCTTCTACCCACATGTGAATAACCATCCATCTCCAAAAATCCGCAATCACAAAATTGGTTTCGGGTTGAGCTACGAACCCTGATAAAAACAGCAAAGGAATTCCAATAACTGAATACATGATCCAGTTGGGAAGGTTCCAGGGTTGTCCTTTTATAAAAGCAGGTTTTGCTCCACGGAAAACAATTACTCCCCAAAGGATAAAAATTATCATTAATAATATTTGGTACATTTTACCAAAATCAACATACTCCCATCCTTGATGACCTAAGAAATTCCACCACTCACCTAAATACCCAAGTGGACCTAAAATCATTCCTGTGAGTGAACCACCTACAAGAATAAAAACCAAAACAAACAGAAGGTTGATAAGTTTCAACTGACCTTTTACTTCTTTTTTTGAAAGTATGGGTAGAATAAAAATGGAAGAGGCTATCCAACATGCAGAAATCCAGTAAAGGGCTAACATTAAATGCCAGCTTCTTGAAATAGTAACGGGTATAGTGCCAGCTATATTAATGCCGATAAGGCCAAAGAAATCTATGAAGTCATTGATGGTGATAATACCACTTGACACTTGAATTAAAAATAAGATAATTGCTACAAAGAAAAATTTATAGGTAGCTCTTTGAGTTTTTGTAGGCGAGTAATTTTTAACTCTTTCAATGGTAAGAAGATCTCCTTCTGGCGATTTAAAAAAGCGATTGGGCAGTTGATTGTATTGGCCAATAAAGTATAAAACAACACCACAACCAAGTACAAAAGCTAAAAGGCCAAGTACACTCCAAAGGATTACAGGTGAAGTAGCAGTATTCCCGGCTTCCTTATCATAGGGCCAATTGTGGGTATAGCTAAAACTCTCTCCGGGTCTTTCGGCCACACAAACCCATGCACCCCAAAAGAAAAAAGCACTCAAATCTTCTATTTCTTGTTTGTCATTAATATAGTTTTCAATGTTGAAGGCATTTTCAGAATCTTTATTTG
>JAOUKG010000449.1 GCA_029882725.1 Cyclobacteriaceae bacterium | reverse complement strand
CTTAATAGGCGGGTATTGATTTATCTCTTCAGCGGGGTTTTTAAAAGGTAGGTTTGGATGAAGAGTAGCCCACTTCCAGGCATTTTTTGCTTTCTCAAGTAATTGGCCTGAATAATTTGAATCATACGGTTGAATTATTGAGGACATCCTAGCCATAACGGCACAAAAGTTAAGTGCTGCTGCAGTTCCCTTGGCAGTAACATAACGTTTGTTTTTAGCTTCAGTTGGAAATACAAAACTCTCAAAATTGGCGGTAGTTAGTTTATGATACACACCACCGTCCTGAGGATCTTGCATAGCTTCCATCCATTTAATATTCCAGAGAATTTCGTCAAGTATATCAGGAATTTCATTGGTGCTTTCTGGGATATTCCAAGTTAGAGTATCAAAAAGGTCTTGATTTTGCTCATAGGCCAACAACAATGTATAGGTTGAAATACCTGAGTTTACGATGTACTTATTGTAATCACCCGCATCATACCAACCAAAAGGAGCTGAAATTGTGCTTCCGGCAGGTCTTTCTTCAGAACTGGCCGTTTCATGGATAAAAATAAGGGTATCGGGATGTGAAAAATCACGAACATATTCTCCTGCAAATTCAGATTCAAGAGAGGTAGAAGCCCTATTGAAATAATAGGATTTAATTCCAGCCTTTAGTAATTCATTAAAAGGATTGTCGCTAATTTCAAATTGATGAGAACGGATTTCACCAGACACCAAGTAATAATTTCCCTTTTGAGTAAATTCCGAGAAATTGATTACAGATTCCTCCTCTCCGGATTTATCCCAAAATTCTTTTTGCCCTACTTTGCCACTATAAACAATTTTACCCGACAAATCGACTACCGAAAACTCTTCTGAATGATTACTTGCCACCACAGCCAATTTTTCTCCATTTTCAAAAAAACCAATTTGATTAAGCCTTATACCGATGGGGGTTTCCATAAGGTTTATTCCTTTTTTACATGCCGTAATCAAAAAAAGAATTAACAAAAAGAGCATTGTTTTTTTCAGAAAAACCATAGATCAGAAGTTAAAATAATGAATATTAAATATACTCAAATAATATTTAAATTGAGTAAAAAAATCACTCACCCCAATTGACTTTACGACTTAGAGATACATTGAAAAATGGATTTTTAAAATTATAAAAAGTTGGATAATGTACATCCAGATTCATTCCTTTATTGGTTATTCCCAGAGCAAAATAATTATCGGGAATCGGCTCCCAGCCTAAATCAAAAGAATACAGCCCATAGAGAAAGTTATTTTCCCCGGAAGGGGTTATAAAATTCATATCAATAACGCCCCTAAAAAACACCCCATTTCTGAACAAATATTTAATATCAGACTCCAGAGTAAGTGCCCCTACATTTATACCCTGATATTCGGTAAACAAAGCCCATTGGCTGAGAGGGCGATAAGTGGAAGTTAAAGGGTATAATTGCTCACCTACAGAATTCGCATAATTACCCTTGTTTCGGTCTCGATAACCAATAAATGGGTTATAATACCCCTGATTATAGAACTTACCGTAGTGTCTGGCTTCCAGCTTATTATCAAAGGATAATTTTTTAAAACTCTTTTTCCAACGAGTGCCCAAAATCATTGCCGATTTATCTGAAAATGATTTTATTGTTGAGGAGGAGCGGTTGGAAACTTCAAAATACAGTCGTGTATTTTTATTATAAAAACCCGATGAAAATTTCAGGCCGGAAATGCCATCAAGAAAAAACACAGAGTTGTAATTATAAATACCAAATCGCACATCATTTTTCCAATTACTATTAATATTCAATGCTTCCAGGCTTAGAGTTGCATCATAGGAATCATTAATATTAAGTCCAACCCATCTTTTCAAATCCGATAATTGATAGTAATTAACCCGTAATTTACCCCATTGCAAGTGAATATCCCAGCCTTGGGCATCCATATTATACAGAGTAAGCCCTTCATGGATTCTTGTTTTTGTTTTATTTCCAACAGCAACAAAAAAATTGATAGGCTTGCTGAACAGGGTATCCGTTTTGTCGATTACCAAATTGGCCCGGGGGTAAACAATCATATTGGATGTATTATAAACACCATAGGAAAATCCGCGGTGTTCTCCATAAAAATCGGCATTAAATGTAACCTCTTTAGTTAATTGCAAATTTGATTTTAATGCAATAAAATAAGCACCATGATAAAGGGGGTTATCGGTTGCATAATATATTCCGGTGGGGGACCTTTTATACATTATGTATTCAGGCATTCGAACCTTTTCGTCTTTTATTGGAGCTTGATAAAATCCACCTCCTGCCAGATCAAAATTAATTTTTTCACTGAACTTTTGAGAAACTGAGTCCTGACCATAGACCACACTTTGGTTACACATTAAAACAAACAACGAGAACAACGAAACCCAACCTTTTCCAAAACAATTCATACACCTCATAAACCTACTTTAAATCTATTTATACCATTCCATTCCAACTACAGACACACCTAAACATTGTAAATATAATATTATCCGGGCATGGTAGCATACATATTACCAAACAAAAAAACCCCAAAGTAAACGACTAAATAAGAAGCAAAATATTCCCCATTTGGGGTATTGTTAGTAAATAAAAAATTAAAGAGATTTATAAATAATAATAAAGTAAATAATAAAATATAAATATATATTTAAAACAACCTAAAAAAAACAATTATGAAAAAGTTAATTATTGGATTATTGGCGGTATCCATATCCTTTTACACTCAAGCCCAAGAAAAAACAGATGATTATAAAATGTGGGTTGGTTACCACATAACATTAAAAAAGGGAAAGGAAAAAGAGGCCATTAAACGGATTCAGGCACATGACAAAAAGTTTCACAATGGTACCGGGGGTTTATTATATATAACTAATGGTGAAAATGCGGGAGATTTCTACTGGGTATATGGTCCCAATACTTTTGCGGATTACGATAATATAAATTTACCCGATGGTCATGATGCGGATAACAACCAAATTGCCACGGAGTTTATAGAAGAGTTTCATGAAACCACTTATTGGAAGCAGGATAAGGAACTGCTTTTCGAAAAAAAAGGAAACAGTAATTCAACCAAACTGGAGCTGGAATATGTAAAGTTATACAATGGGAAATATGAAGAATTCAGTAGTCTTATAAAAAAGCATCTTGAAGTTTTTAAAAAATATAATTTGGAGAATGTTTACACTTATTTTTCTCGTTTTGGAAGTAAAGATGGTTACAGTATTATGTTGGAGTTCCCCTTTACAAACTGGGGTGACTTAGATAAAGATATCGATTATAAGACAAAATTTGAATCGGTTCATGGCGAAGGGTCCCTGAAAAAAGCCGGTGAAAAATGGAATGAATGTGTTGAGAATGCCTATGTGGAGGCTGTTGTTATCATTTCTACTGAAGAATAAAAAGGGGGGATATCCATGTAAAAGTGTATAGGTCACACTTCGCATCAGAGCTTATAAGGTAAGAAAAGGAGGCAAGGAGTTATACGTACTCCTTGCCTCCTTTATCATTATTTAACCTCTAGTGACTCAGCTATTTTATATACCAAATAAGATCTATGTGCCTTGGTTTGTGTATCGCCTACAACAGAAGCAGATTTTAAAC
>JAOUKG010000448.1 GCA_029882725.1 Cyclobacteriaceae bacterium | reverse complement strand
GAAGTTTTTCAGTGGGTTCTCTTCAAGAATAACAAAGTCGGCTAATTTTCCAACCTCGATACTTCCTAAATCCTTTTCAGCTCCCAGGGTTTGTGCTCCGTAAAGTGTGGCTGATCTAATTACCTCCAAAGGATGAAATCCAGCTTCTCGTAACATTTCCAACTCTCTGATGTAAGCAAAGCCGTATAATTGAAAAATAAAACCAGAATCAGACCCCGTAGACACCCGACCTCCATTATTTTTATACTCATTAACAAAGCTCATCCAAATTTTATAGTTTTCCTTCCAGACCACTTCCTGTTCGGTACCCCAATCGTGCCAGTAGGAGCCGTGACTAACCATACTAGGCTGATAAAACTCCCATAAACTGGGCATTGTGTATTCTTCATGCCATTCCTGTCGTCTCGCCCTGTGTAAATCACGTGAGGCCTCATAGATATTAAATGTGGGTACAAGGGTAAAATCAAGTTCCAATAACTCTCCCATCACATCATTCCATTTTTCAGAACCCGGACCTGTAGTTTGTTTCCACAGTTTTCCTGCTTCACCGAAACGGTGTTGTTCATTTTGATAATTAAAATCGATGGGATAGTTTTGGATAGTATTATCTGCAAACATCGCTTCAGGCAATCCGTACCAATGCTCCATAGAAGTTAAACCCGCTCTGGCGCTGTTTAATACATTCCATCTTGCAACATCCATTTGAGCGTGATGACATGCCGATCTCAACCCTAGTTTTTTATTTTCTTCAATGGCCGCTTGCATAATATCCGGGGCAGCTCCAAAAAACTTTATACCATCGGCACCCTTCTTTTTGTTTTCCTGCACCCAAAGCCTTGCTTGTTCGGGAGTAGAAATAGGATTCTTACTTCCCTGACCAAAAGCAGTATAAGCAAATATTCTGGGGGCTGTAATTTCATTTTTAGAACTTCTGTTTTTCTGGTTTAATACCCAGTCCAGTCCATTCCCACAACTAGGATCCCTTACTGTTGTTACTCCATGAGCCATCCAAAGCTTAAATACATATTCGGCATCGGCTCCCTGGGCCTTACCTCCAATATGGGCATGAACATCAACAAACCCTGGCATAATATACATACCCTCGGCATTAATTTCCTTTCCTCCTTTTTGAAGTTGTGGTCGACTTCCCTCTTTGATTTCAACACCTGGATAACCTACCACACTAATCTGAGTAATTCTGTTTTTTTCAACTACGATATCCACAGGCCCTATAGGTGGAGCACCCGTTCCATTGATTAAGATCGCACCCCGAATAATAAGTTGAGTCCATGGGCCTTCGCCCCGATTCCTATTAGGAGCTTCTTTTACTTGAGCAAGTGCAGAAATGGTTATTGAAACCACTAAAATGAATGTAACTATGTTTTTTTTCATAAGGGAGGAATTTCATAGCATTCTATGCAAAAAATATCTTAATTCAAAGAATTAATTATAGATGTAAACCACCTACCTCCCGTCTTCAATAATTTCAACTTCTACACGAACATTCTCATAGGCCTTGGGATCGTGTTTACCATGCAGCATTTTGTCACCTCCCCAACCCTTTACTTCCATTCTACTTAAATCTATGCCATTGAATTGCAGCCAACTCTGAATAGAAACAGCTCTGTATTCCGATAATTTTTTTGCACTTCCTTTTGTCGTTGCGTGGTCCCCGTTTAACGAGAAGAAATTCAAATCTTCCTTACCAACATAGACTATATTACCATGACTATTTCCATTAGTATGGCCGTGAACTTTTATTTTCATGTCAGGGTTCTCCAATAGCATCTCAAGAAGACTGTTTAATTCCCCTTTACTTTCGGGTCTCATTATTGCAGCATCTTTGTAGAAAATAACATTCCACATAACTGCAATATCCCCTTTATTTAATCGTTCAAGAGGCATATCCATTACTACACTATCACCTATTGTATATACCAACCCCACCGAATCTGTTTCAGGCATTATTGGATTAAAATAAACCTCTTTGGGACGATACCCAAATATTCTGGAAATTGCCTTTACATCTCCTGTTCCATTTTTAGGATCATTTAATCCAAATAATGTATGCGTTTCAGTATCCTTTAACTTTCGGTTTCGTACTACATCAAAAATTTCAACGGGGCCTGCCACTTCTGTAAGTTGTTCACTATTTATAGCGTTAATAAAAATCTTGAAATCTTCTTTTATTTCAGGTTCTTTTACATCGGCTGGTTTAATTATTCCAAAAGGACGTTCCTCATCGGTAAGTTCCTCTACAACTTCAATTTCCTCAGCAGTATCTTCCACGATAATAATCTCCGTATTTTCCTCCGATATCTTTTCTAATTTTTCCGGCAGGGTATCAATTACCTTATCCCCTTCAGGAGCCACATACGTATAGGTAGGTTTGTTTTCTGTTGCTTTTTCTGCCTCTGCTCCGTAACTCAATTCAGGCTCTACCTGATACCCCTCCAATCCATTTAACTGACCGGAGTACACCCAGGCATCAGCAATCTTAAAATTATCTCTTACCTTATATACTTCAGCTATTGCCTCTTCTTTATTTGGACTATAGAAACTGTACACATAATAAAGTCCTCTGTGGGGATTCAGTGCGAATTTCGCGTCCAAATTTCTCTTTCTAGCGTATGCTGTGTATTTTTTAGCGTTTTTTTGGAATACAAAAGCACCTATTACTACAAAACTAAATGATCTGGTTTCAATGTTGATTTCCTGATTTTCACTCCTGGTGTTGGCCTCATTTTGAAATATAGGAAACAGCATCAAGGATACTAAAAAATATACTTTGGGATTCATAGTTTAAAAAATATAAAGCCATATTTGGCATGACACAATAATAATCCTACACTAAGGTAGCTAGTTTATTTAAAATAAACACAATTTTCGCCCAATTTTTAGTATTCCTGAGCAATTACAGTAAAATTTATAGATTGAATATTTCCGTTTTCATCAACAATTGTGAGATTATGTTTCCCTGGTATTTTATTAAATTCCATCTTATTCAAGCCTCTGGTTTGCCCCAAAAACTCACCATCCAAATGCCAGTTTATTGCTATGTTATTTTGATTATGAGCTACTTCAAAAACAGCATGACTATTTTCCCCATCAAGGTTTCTGGGAATAAAAATTTTTGCATTATTCTGGGGATATATAAATCTCATAGGACTTTTAGAATCCTCTTCAAAACACCCACCTTTCCATGATGGCAATATTGCATAAGAAGGGTTCTGCCTGCTAAAATAATAATGTTGAACCGGGGGTAATAGAAACCATGATTTATGAATCATTTCGGAAACTGGATAGCAATTTCCATGAACTCTGAAATTACCTTCTTTATCCAGATGTATCCATTCGTGAAAGTCACACACAGTGGTATTTAAGGCGTTTTTCAATACTTCATCCTCCCTTATTTCCGTACATAACTCTCCTGCTTTTTTACCTGACTGAACACATACTTTCATTTTCACAAATCGACTTTCAGGTTTACTGAAATCTAAATTTAACACAGGTAATATCTTAAATAACTCAAACATAACCGGAGCTGCAACAGAAACACCCGTTAGCCCGTTTCTTCCCTCACCATCAGCATTTCCAAACCATGTACCTACAACATAATCAGGAG
>JAOUKG010000447.1 GCA_029882725.1 Cyclobacteriaceae bacterium | reverse complement strand
ATAATGAGCAAATGACTCAACTATTTTTTGAGTTATTTCAAGCTGAAAAGCCTCATCCCTTATTCCATAAGAAACTGTTGGCAGGTCGTCTACTGTAATGCACATTTTCTTACTTTGGGAAAAAGAGAAAAATAGGACAAAGAACAATAAACTTGTCAGTATATATTTCTTCATAACCTTATTTCGTAAGTTAATTTACATAATCCATAACCCGAGTTTCACCTCCCTACTTCAATCCCTCTAAATACGTTATCAAATCTACGAGTTCTTGTTCTTCCATAGTGGCTGCCATGGAGGTCATCAACGAACCTTCAATTAATTCCACTGACTCAATATCGGCTCTATTGTATCGATTTGAGGTACCTCCAATGAGTTTCAATTCGATATAATTTTCTGTATTGCTGGTAATATAACCACGTGCTTCCGTACCGTCTTTCATTTTTATATCATAACCTTCGTATCCAAAACTTATTGCTTCAGCCGGATCCAATACCGCCTTGTACAAGGCACTTTTTGCCAATTTATTTCCTATTTCAGAAAGTCCGGGGCCATAATCCACTCCTTTGTTGTTTAATTGATGGCATGCCAGGCATCTGGATTCATATATTTTTTGTCCATTTTCTGCATCACCGCTCATTTTCATTAATTGAGCTATAGGCTGAAAGGTTTTTCCTCCGGCAATTTCGGGGCTTTGTAACAAGCCTGCCGCCGTTTTACGCAAATCTTCATGCCCTGAAGCCATAAAAATATCAATAGCCAGGGAATCGTGCTCCACAGGAAATTTACCCCCTTCGATCATCCAAATAATTTGCCTCTGACCATCACGGGAGCCTCCCAAAGATTTAATTGCATTCACTTTTAAACTTTGTGGGGATGTTTCTGACTCCACCAAATTCCTCAACATTCCCAGTGCATCCCATGAGCCTACTTGTCCCATCAAGCCCACTATAGTTGCCGTATTGGATTCATCCATTTGAGAAACAATAAAGTCTCTTTGTTTTAAATCGATCAATAATTTACAAGCTAAAATACCCGTTTGATTGACGGCACTATCGAGGGCAATTCTGAAAACATCATCATACTCGGACTCCAATTTAAATTTCCTGACCAACTCCAGGTATTCAGGTGTGCCTTTGTAGGCTTTCAGGGAAGTATTCAACAATTTCTTTATTTCAGAATTTTTTGAAATAAACTCTTCCGAAAAATGAGACAATCCCGTTATAACAATCTTGTCTTTATCTTCAGAATCTGTTTTTATTAATTTCATTAACTCTGCATTTCTACTATCTTCAGAATGAAAATCGAAGGCTCTTAAGTATCTCAATTTATCTTCCCATGGTTCCTGTGAAGTCGCTATCAGCTCTGTCAATTTGGGCAGTGCTTCATCATCCCTTAGCCTCCAGACAATATCCCTTCCTGCCTTTTCTTTCCAATCTTCTCCTACCATTGTCAGCCATTTTTGATACAGTGTTTCCGACTTATATTGTGCACCAATTCCGAGGGCCTCAAGGTACCATCTGTCCTGTCCATCGTACTGCATGGCCAACTGTACCCAAAGGTCTTCTGCCTCATTTGAATTTTCATTTCGAAGAGCCAAGGCCACTTCTCGTTTTACCTGAGTACTGGGGTCGTTCACAAGCTTTTGAAGCAAGGGTATCATTTCTTTTGACAAGTTTCGGGCTACACGGATTCCTGTAATTCTAATATCTTCATTTTCATGGGCAAGAGCTTGAGTAAGGTACTGGTCCCCCTTCCCCGGTAAACGGGTTAACAACCACAAAGCCCTGGCTTGAAAAACCGGATTAGCAGAATTCCAAAGCTCAAGAAGGCTGGCTTCTGCGTCTACGCCCAACTGGTCAAGTTTTGTCCATGCGAGATATCTCGTAGCCAGGTTTGGGCTTTTCAGGGCTTCAACAGCCGCTTTCGCTGAATTTAATTCAGGTTCTACAATATTATATTGGGTGTTTTTAGGAGCAATTCTGAAAATTCTTCCCCTATTCAAATCACCCACTGCATGTCCTCCAACACCCGGATCGTACCAATCGGATACGAATATGGAACCATCGGGAGCCACACAAACATCGGAAGGCCTGAACCACTGATCGCCATTGCCCTTCACTATATTTACAATTGAAGCTTTGTACCCCGCACCATTTTTTTCTGTAGGGTAACTTCTCACTACATTGTGGCCCGGCTCACTGTGAATCATTTGATTTCTAAATACTTCGGGGAGCAAGTTTCCTTCGTAAAAAACCATACCCGTTGGAGATCCTGAACCTGTTTGGAGAAGATTGGGAATGGAGCCGGGATCGTTTTGATGCCAGTGTCTTATGGGAATACTGTCGTGCATGCCCGTTCTGCTTGCCCTCCAGCCTGCCCCGGTCATTTCGTCGGTATAGCCGTAATTTCCATACTCCATCACGTAGTTTATTCTCACCCCTTTATTTCCGTCATCATCGTTATCCGATTGCCACAAAGTTCCGTAGGAATCGACGGCCACTTCGTAGTTATTTCTGAAGTTATGAGCGAGCACTTCGATTTTGGAGAGATCCTGATTAGCCCTAAAAACCATCCCCTGACGGTAAGGATTACCTGAATTATCTATTATAGCTCCTGTTTTACTGTCTTTTATTGGATTTCCATCTCTATCCAAAAGTCGGGTTCCGCTGTTTCCAAAATTAAAATACAAGTTCCCGTCGGGACCGAAAACAAAAGCATGTACCCCATGATCGTGCTGCACACCTTCTATACCTGTGAGTAAAATTTCTTTTTCATCGGCTACATCATCGCCATCGGTATCGGTCAACATCATTACCAAAGGGCTACATGAAACGATTACCCTGTTTCCCAGTACCACAATTCCGAGGGCCGTGTTGATATCTGTGCCTTGATAAAACACTTTAGATGTGTCGGCTTTACCATCCCCATCTATATCTTCCAGAATGACAATCCTGTCGCCGGCTTCTTTCACCGGATTATTTTTATGAATTTGAATTCTGTAGTTATATCCTTCAGTAACCCATACCCTTCCTTTAGCATCAATATCCATATTGGTAGGATTCATGAGCATGGGCTCGGATGCAAACAATACAGTTTCCAATTCGGGATGAGTTTCCAAACCTGCAACCGCATTGACGGGCAATCTTTTTTCAGATTCATTTAGCGTAGAGTAGTCGGGTTGATTCTCTACAGCGTTATCCTGTTTACAGGAAAGGACAAAAAAGAGAATGGAGATGTGAAAAAGGTAAAATAGTGATTTCATGAGGGTGTTTTGAGATTATTAATCGACCAATTTAATAATTATGTTTATATAAATGGAAGGTTTTTATTTGAGTGGGAGGGGGGCTTTTAGAGTTTTATTCAACAGGAAATACTCATTTTCCCTTATTAAATAAAATAAGCAAAGACTTGAGTTTGGGCATTATTACTATAGTCAAAATGGAGTCTATTTATTTGACAGTATATTAGTTGAAACAACTGGCAAAACGGTTTACTATCTATGGATTATTATTCACCCAAGTCTGAATCAGGATTTATAGGATTTTGGGATGAACAGGATGTTGGTATGGGAGGATTATGTTAGGGAATCGGGGAATCGAATCACCTCCATTTAAGAAACTGTTCAAA
>JAOUKG010000446.1 GCA_029882725.1 Cyclobacteriaceae bacterium | reverse complement strand
ACTTTGAGGAAATATAAAAAAAATATATGAAATTTTGTTTATATTTCTTTTGACAATAAACGGAAGTATTTCAATTTAATACTTTATTTTAAACCTTAAACACCTTTTTTGAGTGATTTTTACTTTTGGCGGGTTAATCTGCTATATTCTTTGTGTTTTTTTATGAATGGTAAATTTCCACTGAATATTGCAAATTAAGATCGCAAAGTTCGGAAAGTAAATTGAAAAATGGTAATTTTTTTTAAATATTGTAATGTAGAGCCGTTGCATGCAACGGCTCTACATGCAACGTCTCTACGTGGTAATTCTAATAAAATATTCAATAGTCTGCCTTTTCAATCAATTGATTTCATAAATTACACCTCGTTTTTTAATCCACTTTTAAATATCATAAGAATGAAAACCATTATTTTATCGTTTATTTCTGTTTTTGCTCTGTTGAGTTGTAATTCAAATAACTCCACAGAGACCACTCAGGAAGAAAATACAGACACAACTACACAAGTGGTTGAAGAAAAACAGGTAGAGACAATGCCTAAAAAGCAATTGCGTCATGTAGTTATGTTTAAGTTTAAAGATACTTCCACTGAAGCTGACGTAAAAAGTGTAGAAGAGGCTTTCGCTGCCCTTCCTTCAAAAATACCGCAAATAAAAGGGTATGAGTGGGGAACAAACAATAGCCCCGAAGGACTTAATAAAGGACTTACTCACTGTTTCTTTTTAACTTTTGATAGCGAAGAAGGTCGTGCAGCCTATCTACCACATCCTGATCATAAAGCTTTTGGAGAAGTTTTAGGGCCACATTTGGAAGATGTGTTGGTTTTGGATTACTGGACAACGGAATAAACTAAAAATAACAAGTTTAGTATCACCATTAGATGATATATAACCTTTTTTGATATTTTGATATTATTTTGAATAGCAACTAACCCTTAATAAACAAATATAGTACTACTAAGGAAGATTTGTTATATCGTTACTGTATATTGTTATAATAATATTAAAAATAACTATAAATTATTTTTTTATTTTATATATATTTGAAAAAAAATTAATCAATATGAAAAAAACGTTTATTATTTTAGTATTGTCTGTAGCCTATAATATAGCCAATGCGCAAACAAATGCCATCAAGATTAACTATCTGGCACCTATTGTCAAAACAATAAACTTACAGTTCGAGCACGCTCTTAATGAAAGTTCAAGTGTTCAACTAGGGGTATATTATTTAAGCTGGGCACCGCAAGGAACTACTACTAAATTCAGTGGCTACGGAATTACTCCAGAGTATCGCTTTTATCTTACAGAGTCAACTTTTAAAGGCGTTTTTCTGGGACCCTACTTTCGTTTCCAGTCCTTAAAACTATCCGACACAAGTACTGCCGATGACGGAGTTTATACGGGATATCAGGGAGGAGCTATTATTGGAAAACAGTGGTTGTTTAAAGACAAAATTACTTTGGAAGCCTTCCTCGGACCTTGTTATGGTGGAGGTAATGTGAAAGTAAATTCAGGCACAGATGTATTTAATGTTGATACTTTCAATGGTTTTGGCCTGAGAATTGGTACTACTTTGGGCTTTGCCTTTTAGATTACAAAAATCAATTCTATGACTAAAAAAAGGTTTCCGTTTATTCGGAAACCTTTTTTTTATTAATTAGCCTTGCTAAGGCCAAGAATGATGAGGTTATGCTTTTTATTTTTACTCCTGAATGAAGATTCAAACTTTTGTTACTAACCTCAAATCTACCCACTTACTGATTTAAATAATTATAAAAACATATCCCAAAAATTTTATGAATTGATATAGTTTCGTCTTGAGAAGCGAACTGTAAATCAATAGTGGTTAAAAAACATTACAAAATGAGAGATAACCAGGCAATGAGTGATTAGTTTCTTGCGATTATCTATCAGAATATAGAAAATGATCTTGATAACGAGAATTTTTCTGTGGAGGATTTGGCTCATAAAGTATTTCTAAGCCGATCTACACTTCATAGAAAGCTAATAAAACTTACAGGTAAATCGGCTAGTGAACTCATTACTTAGAAAAGGTTGTTGCGGGCAAAGGAGTTTCTGGAAAACAATGTTGCCACAGCTTCTGAGATTGCCTATAAAGTGGGCTTCAATAGTCCCAGCTATTTAGCAAAGTATTTAAAAATTACTTTCAAGTATCTCCCGGAGATGTCAGAAAGGGTATTGCAGTATTTTACCAGGATTTATAAAAATTAAGAGTTGTGTCATTTGAAATGTGTGGTGTACAAGGATTTGAAACCGGGGGGTGTGTGATAAAAAGTAGGGGGTAATTCCTTCTTTTTTACTCATTAAGTTACATTGGATAACCCAAACTTTCTTTTCAGTATTTGTAAAGCATGAAATCACTATATATATTTACTTTTATTAACTAAACTTAATTGTATGAAATCCTTATTAAACAAAATTAAATCCATGATGCCACTTATGTTGGCTTTTGTTTTTTTTATTGCTGTTTCCATGAGTTCTTGTTCTTCAAAACAATCAGGTACTGAAGAAACTGATGCCACTACTGAGCAACCTGCTGAAACAGAGGCCACTGAAGAACATCCTTCGGAGGAAGCTACTGAAGAAGAGCATCCTTCTGATGAAACAGAAGATGATGATTCTGAAGGTGATGAGCATCCATCAGACAGCACCTCTTCTGAAGAGTAACAGGCTTAAATATTCGAAACTTCGCGATGGAATGTGAATGTGACCTCAGTGAGGTCGGCCTCACCTTCTACTTCAAGAATCGGATAAGCCAGAAAATTTATAGGTCCTGAATTGGGCAGAGGATCAGGAGATAATTCCCTTCCTTTGCTCAATTCAATCCTGTTTGCCGGATGATGTCCAAAATAATACGTAGCCAAAGCCGAATATTTATTGGCTTCACTAATGTCCACAGGCCACCATTTTCCTTCCGCATAAAATTCCGCCCAACAATGGTATCCATCTACTCCTCCTTCATTTCGTGAGGAAGGCAATGCAGCACCCACAGCAAATCGTGCAGGGATATCGGCAGACCGTGCCAGTGAGATAAATAATGAATGAAATTCTGTACAGTTTCCTGACTTGGAGTCGCAAGCAAAGTTGGCATCTCCAGTGCCATACTTCCCCTGTTTTGCATATCGAACTTCCTCAATTACATAATCATAAAGGGCCCTAGCCTTGGTTAGTGGGCTATTTGCGTTCTTGTTACTGATTACCTGTTCTGCTATGTCTGCAAAACGATCGCCCACCGGGAGAAAGGGAGTGGGCTGAAGGTATTTGGAAAGCTCTGTGCCTTCTTCCTCGTAAGGTGATTTTTCCTTACGCAGTACATTGTATTCTATTTTTACTACTTCATTGCTGTGTTCCGGCAATAGTTGTAAGTGAAGAATCTTATTTCCATAATTTTTTTCCTGGATGATTTGTTGTTTGCCCGGAGCTTGCATGGAAACCAATTCAATGGTCTGATAGGCGTCACTTGTAGCCAATGGGATCCACATTTCAGCAGCTCCAGCAAGATCTGGTAATTTCGCCTGATAAGTAAAAGTGAATCTATCTTCTCCTTCAATTACATCCAGAAGGTCATTTGATGCGTTTTTTACCGGAACAGTGTACCAAGTTTTATCTTTT
>JAOUKG010000444.1 GCA_029882725.1 Cyclobacteriaceae bacterium | reverse complement strand
AATGGCGCATTTTTCACTAATGCCCTGAGGAAAAGCACCAGATTTTGCTCACCGGTAGATAGGGATCCGAACTTATCTGTAAAGAGGTGTTCTTTTTTAAAATATTCGAGCCATTTTACCGATGCGCTTCTATGCCATTCTGTAAAAGGTTTTTTGTTGTAGGGATTTTCCTTTAGTGCACTGGTAAATACTTGTTCCACCGTTTGGTTGGGGTCCAAATAACGGTGCATTTCCGGGGAAACATAGGCAATCTTTTCTTTGATCTCCCAAATGCTGCTTCCTTTGCTCTTTGTATTTCCGAAAATGATAATTTCATTGGCGTAAGCCTGTGGGTGATCGGCAAATACAAGGCTGAGCAACATGGATTTACCGCTCCCATTTGCACCCGATAACACCCATTTTTCACCTTCATTCACTGTCCAGTTTAGTTGATTTATAATAACAGTTTCCCCATAACGCACTGAAAGACTATTGAACTGGAAGGCAATCCCGAAGTTCCTGAATTGGCTTTCCACGAAAGGGAGTTGAGGATGTGAAATTATTTTGTCGGGAAGGGTGGGGTTATAATTCTGTTTTGCCCCCTGGTAAGTGATCTTTGCCTTTTTGAGTTCAAGGGCATGCGTAATACAGGAGGGGCTTTCTTCAACGGGGCCGGTCATAATTACCTGAATGCCTTCTGAGGCAATTTGGTTGATGAGCTCGTTGACCACCTTGCAACCCTGAACATCAATTCCCCGGTAAGGGTTGTCGAGGAAAATGATTTGCGGATTTTTCAGCAGTGCTTTGATGATAAAAACTTTTCGTGTTTCACCATTAGAAAGCTTAATAAATTCCCGGTCCAGAAGCATTTCCACCTTCAGTTTACCTGAAAGTTCTTTTAAAAAATCCTGATGATGTGGCTCTGTTCCCTTAAAGATAAAATCCCTTACGGTGAAGGTGCCTTCCACATCAGAGCTGTTGTATCGCTGCTGGTAGTAGAAGTCTTTGTAGGCTAATTGCTTGTCTTTGAAAAATACAAAGGCAGCGTGTTTTTTAAGCTCAAAAGTGCCGTAATTTTCATTTTCCCCAAAATTATGGGCAATGGTGCCGGTAAAACCGCAGAGTGTTCCGTCCAGAATTTTTAGCAGGGCAGACTTTCCCGCCCCTGATGGTCCGGTGACCAGCCAGTTTTCTCCTTTTTTAATTTCCCAGTTAATGTTTTGGAAAGCAGATTGAGAAGAAATGCGTAGGATTAAGTTTTTTATGGAAATCATGAAAAGGTATAGGTGCCGTATAGTTCAAATGCCGGAAAGTTACAGTTTTTTTCCGAAGGTTCATTTCAATTTAATCCAGATTTGAAGGTGTTATGGCTTTTAATAGAGTGCTGATGAATAATTCGTCTTGAACGTTTAATTCGGGGTTGGATAATTACTATTTCTCCATTATAATTTCTCTTCCATTTTTAGTATCATTGGGTATGGAAAGACGGGATTTAATAAAGTTGGTAATGACCTCAGTAGCTGTAGGTGCATTGCCTGAAATGGGTTTCTCTGATGTGAAATCAAAAAAATTTAACGGGAAAAGAATTCTTTTTCAAGGAGATTCTATAACTGATGCCGGTAGAAATAAAGAACTTAGTGATGCAAATACTACCTCTGCATTGGGGGCTGGCTATGTAGCATTAACCGCAGCAAATCTTTTGTCAAATACTCCGGAAAGGGGATACGAGGTTTTTAATAAAGGGATCAGTGGTCATAAAGTATTTCAGCTTATTGACAGGTGGCAGGCCGATACTTTCGACATGAAACCGGATCTCGTAAGCATCCTTATTGGGGTCAATGACTTCTGGCATACGCTCTCTCATGGTTATACAGGTACTCCTGAAGTGTACAGAGATGATTTCAGGAAATTACTTGACAGTACTAAGGAAAAACTTCCCAATGCAACATTGATTATTGGAGAACCTTTCATTGCTAAAGGAGGAACCGCTATAACCGATGCCTGGTATCCGGCTTTTAGCAAATATCAGGAGATCAGTAAGGAAATGGCCAAAGAATACAATACGGCGTTTGTTCCCTTTCAGGCCTATTTCGACGAGGCACTTACCAAAGCTCCTGCATCGTATTGGTGCCCCGACGGCGTGCATCCTTCGTTGGCAGGTTCGGCATTGATGTCGGCTGCCTGGTTGGAGACTTTCAAGAAAGTGTAATAACCTGAATGCAACTATTTTTTCCGGGGCTCTAACTGCCAATGTTCATTGTAGCGGATAGAGCCCTGATCCAATAGTTCACGGACTATTTCTTCCAGTAATTTTTCATCCACAGTTTGTAGTTCAGTTTCCAACTGCTCAAGGTCAAGCGGGTTTTTGGCCAACAATTCCAGGATTTGCTCTTTATAGTTTACTTCGTGTACATGCTGAATCGTTTTTTTGTGCTGGATACAGGTATCGCAAATTCCACAAGTATCGTATTTTACCTCACCAAAGTATTCGAGTAACTGTTGATTTCTGCAGCGAACCGTATTTTTCACGTATTCCACCATTGTGTCAATTTTGTTCTTTTCATTTTCTTTTCTTGATTTTAATAATGAAAAGTCAATGGGGAGATAAGCCGCATCGTACCGTTGGTTGAGGAAAGTGATGTGAGGCTCTAATTTTTGGATATCATAGTCTATCAGTTGTTGTTTATGCAGTATGGTTAACTGTTTAATCACCTGGTTTTTATCAATTTTCAATAATTTCGATAATTGATTTTCATCAATTTTCATGAATTGGGTAAATAATTCCCCTCCATAGAGCCTCAGTAGTGCTTTAATGAGGGGGTCATATTCTTTGTTTTCGATTTGAAATTTATAAATATCAGTACGATTGGCCAGAATCCACACCCTCGAAGGGTTTTCGAAAGGTTCATTTAACTGAATCAATCCTTCATTTTCGAACTTTTTCAGAATAAAAAACACTTGTCGTGGATCAAAATCGAAGTTTTTTGAAAATTCAGTAATATTGAATGGGTAGGCAACATTTTCACTGGAACCAATGGCTATATTGAGGTAGTTACATATTGCCTGATATGTTCTTTTGATAATTTCAGGACCCGGGTTGGAGGTTTCCCACTCTTTTTGCAGGTAATTTTTATCGTTTTCCGAATGTAAAATCACACTATACGATCGGTGGCCATCACGTCCGGCGCGACCTGCTTCCTGATAGTAGGCCTCCGGGCTGGAGGGAATGTGAACGTGTATCACTAAACGTACATCGGGTTTGTCAATTCCCATTCCGAAGGCATTGGTAGCCACTATTACGCGTAAATTATTTTTTATCCAGGCCGTTTGCTTTGAGTTTCTTTCCTTTGAAGTGAGTCCGGCATGGTAAAAATCGGCAGAAATCTGATTTCTTTTAAGGAAGTCGGCAATGTCGCGGGTTTCTTTTCTTGAATTGGCATATATTATGGCACTCCCTGGCACTTTTTGGATGATTTTTAGGGCATCTTCGGGTTTTTGTAAACTTTGACGCACAGAATACGATATATTGTACCTTTCGAAGCTCAATTGGAATGTTTTTGGCTTTTTTAATTCCAATTTCTGAATGATGTCTTTGGCTACTTGTTGAGTGGCCGTTGCCGTTAAGGCCATGATAGGACAATCGGGAATAATTTCCCT
>JAOUKG010000445.1 GCA_029882725.1 Cyclobacteriaceae bacterium | reverse complement strand
TTCAACATTATGTGAAACCACTTCCTGACCACCTTCTATCATACGATATAGGGCATCCCAATTATTTTTTACATCCGGAATTAAGGTTTCAATCGTAGTCTCCGGAGCTATTTGTTTGGTTTGAATTACTGTCTGATACCAAATTTCTGCTCCCCGGTCTTTAAGTTCGTCCCTATTTACCGAAGTGATTACAGCATGCTTTACTTTCATTAAATGTATCGCTTCAGCTACCCTGCGTGGCTCATCTTCATCATATTCAGGGGGTCTTCCTGTTGCTACAGCGCAAAAGGTACAACTGCGGGTACAAACATTCCCAAGGATCATAAAAGTGGCTGTCCCGGCTCCCCAACACTCACCCATATTCGGACAATTCCCACTTTCACAAATAGTGTGTAGCTTATGTTTATCAACCAATTTTCTTACATTAGCATAACTTTCTCCTACTGGAAGTTTTACTCTCAACCAATTTGGTTTTCGGTTATACTTTCTGTTGTTATCAATTACAGGTAATTCTATCATGTTGATAAATTTTATACAAAGATATGAAATAGGAATTTATTACCTTCGGGTACCGTAAAAAAAGGTAATAAATGCTGTAGGAAAAACAGACTTGTTTGTGGTATTGGCCATCAAAATAATGTTTTTACTTGCATACATATCGAGTAATCCACCAATTTCAAAACCAGTTACTTGCGATCGTATTACCCCTAATTCAAAACTTAGGGAAGTCTTAATGTTAAAACCCATTCTTAATTTTGATTCATCAAGGCCCATTAAAAACTTACCTGGCCCCCTAATATCCGAGAAAGGAATCCCGGGTTCATAAATTACATTTTGACTCGGTGAGTTAATACTTAAACAATCTACACATTTTTCAACGTAATAGGGAGCAAGGAGCCCTATTGACGGCCCGGCAGCAAGATTTAATTTTATTTCAACTCCCTGTTCAGGAGCTTTATTGAAGAGTATATATTCCCTTCCATATTGTGTGCGTATAGCCAATAAATAGTTGGTTTTTCCGTAAATAAAAAAACTTCCGGTCCTTGCACTATGCCACCTGTATTCCTTTGGGTGCTTTAGGTTCATTAATTCAACCCCAATACTTTCGAACCTGCCTTCTCCTATTTTCCTGGAACCTCTAAGTATAGCCCCTCCAATTAAACCTCCTGTAGTATTTTTGTTTACACCCCAAATCAATTCTTTTCCATAGTCATACCTACTGTTTCGTTGTGCAGATATATCTAAAACCAAAAAGGTTAGTAATAAAAAAAGAAGAACCGACTTGTTTCTCATTTGATATCTAAATTACTACAATTTATAATAACACAAAATCCTTTTAGTTGGTTTGATTCAATGTATTTAAAAAGGGATGAATAAGTTTAGGATCAATCCTGAAATGACTCATGTCTTTAACACATTTCCCGTCCCTTATAACCAATAACTGTGGAGATTGGTGTATTATAGAAAAAGTTTTGGAAATTTCCATACTCAAGTTCCTACTTCCAACTACATCTACTGTATACAAATGCAGGTCGCCCGATTCAAAATTCCATTTTTCTTCCAGACTATCCATTGCGCTGTAGGTCACTCCACAACTCAATGAATATTTGAAAATTACAACAGGTTTCTCAAAACTCTTTTCAACCATTTCGGCTATCTGCCCGATGTTCTCCACCGAATTCCATTTTTCAAAAAAATTATTCATACCAAAGTCCTTGTTCTTTTTTATCAAATTCAAGTTTTTCATTCTTCTTCCTCAGGTTAGAGGGCTGATTTGACCTGAAAAACCTTCCAATCAATATCTTAATACTTATTTTTTTATCTTTTTCGTTTAGGGAACTCTCATTTTCCCGATGATAGTAAAAACTGGGATGATATCCAGGCCCTTTCCGCTTTACAACCTTAATACTTCCGGAATAGTTCATAAAATCATCTTGCTTATTTTCCTGCTCATTTAAATTTAAAGGCTTACCATCATTGTTCCAGTTGTTCCTTCCTACACTTCCTCCGCCCACTACAGGTTTTTTGGCTTTCATATTCCCTGAATAGGCAGTTGTTTTTTCCGCAACCCTACTCCTGGATTTTACATTTGTGGACTTACCCTCATTATTCCAACCATTCCTGGCAACCGATCCTCCTCCTTCCAATGGTTTCTGTGCCTTCAAATTTCCCTGAAATGAACCTGATTTCTTCCCGGATGTACTCTGTTTCTGTTGTGGTATTTTTTCGTTTTCTCCCTTGCGTTTTCCTGATATTGAGTTGTATTTTCCTCCTAAATAAGGCGGACGCTGGGTTTTGCCATCTTCAGCCGATGTAGTTATAGACCTTACTCCGGGCTTGATACTTCCGGAATAAGCCACGTCCCCACTCTTTTTTCTTCCGTGGTAGGGGCCATATTTAGGTCTGGCCATTACAGTTTGTCCTGTTATTGTCCTACCTGTGGCTATATTTTTCGTTGATGAAGGGTGCTTCTCTGCTGATCTTGTAGCTGTTCTTACTCCTGCTTTTATGTTACCGGAATAAGCAACATCGCCTCTCTTTTTACGTCCATGATAGGGACCGTATTTTGGGCGCCCCGTCACTGTTTGACCCGTTATGGTCCGACCAGTGGCTATGTTTTTTGTGGATGAGGGGTGTGATTCAGACGACCGGGTAATAGACCTTACCCCAGGTCTGATATTCCCTGAATAGGCCACATCACCTCTCCTTTTTCGTCCGTGATAAGGACCATATTTCGGCTTACCACTAAAACTTAAGCCTGTTACGGTTCTGCCGCTGGCTACATTCGCACGAGAGCCCGGTTTCGATTCTGAAGCCCTTGATGCCGACCTCCCGTTGGGTTTTACATTTCCCGAATACCCAACATCTCCCCGCCTTTTTTTTCCACTCATTGAATTATAACGTTGGGCACCTGGCGCATTTAATTGACCCGATATCGACCTGCCCACAGCAGCACTCTTTGTTGGTGTTTTTTTTCTGCCCGATATCGATCTACCTGCAACCGAAGCCCTTGCTCCGGGTTTTGACTCAGCAGCCCTTGTTACTGATTGTACTCCCGGCTTCACATTTCCACTATACCCCTTTTCCCCAGTTTTTTTCCTTCCAAAATAGGGATTGAAAGAAGGTTTACCCGATCCTCTCCCTTGTCCAGATATAGATCTAGCCCCAGCGGTTCCTTGTCCTGTACCTTTCTTTTGACCCGAAATAGATCTGCCTGCCACAGAGGCCCTCGCTCCGGGTTTGGATTCTGAAGATTTAGTTCTTGATTGTACTCCCGGCTTCACATTTCCACTATAACCCTTTTCTCCTGCCTTTTTCCTGCCAAAATAAGGATTGAAAGAAGGTTTTGATGCCGGCGGTTTACCCGGAGAATAGTTTGCTCTTAATTTTCTTCCTGAAATATCCCCTTTATGTCCTTTTTCCCATCCATGAATCTTCCTGAATCGATAGGGGTTCTTTCGGTTTACAGCTTTGCTTTCACCAGATTGAGAAATCGACATTGGTGCTTTTTTACCTCCCGGCCCTACCCTCGCTCCGGCAGACGCTCTTGCATTTCTTCCCGAATAAGGGTTTTTTTGATAGGAAGGCCTACCCGTTTTGCTTTTTCCCGCCGTACTAAACATTCTTCCTCCTCCC
>JAOUKG010000443.1 GCA_029882725.1 Cyclobacteriaceae bacterium | reverse complement strand
AAGTAGCAGCACTCCTTATTCCCGACTTTACTAAATCCTGAAAATTGTATTTCAATTTAAAGAATTTATTTCCTGTACCCTGTTTATCCAATAAATCAAGCCTAAGCATATCGAAAGAACAGCCCCTGAAATTTACATGGGTAAGTGGCACTGAATCGATTTGGGGAAAAGAAAAATCCATATTGATTGGGCAAAGTAATGTATTCTAACCGTCAAGTTCCTATTTTTGCACAGAAAATTACATTCCTTTAGCCTTAAATGCCCAATATGAAAGAAGATCAAGAAGAAAATGAGGAGGTTTTTGAGCATTTCCGCTTTACAACAGATCCCGGACAAGCCCCTATCCGTATTGATAAATTTCTCATGGACAGAATGCCCAATGCAACAAGGAATAAAATCCAGCAAGGAATAAAGCTTGGTTTTACCACTGTAAACGAGCAAGAGGTAAAGGCCAATTACAAAGTAAGACCCGGAGATGTGATTTCGGTATCTTTTCTAAAACCACCCCGCGATGAAGATGTTGTACCTGAAAATATACCTTTAAATATCGTTTATGAGGACGATGACCTCATGGTGGTAAATAAACCTGCCGGAATGGTTGTTCATCCTGCTTACCAAAATTGGTCGGGCACATTGGTGAATGCATTAGTTTATCATTTTGAAAACTTACCCGAAATGAAAGGCAATACAGGAAGACCCGGGCTTGTTCACCGTATTGACAAGGATACCAGTGGTTTGCTGGTCATTGCCAAATCGGAAGTGGCCCTTGAAGGACTCGCCAAGCAATTTTATCACCATACCATTGAAAGAACCTACTACGCCTTAGTTTGGGGTATCCCAAAAGAAGATAAAGGAACCATTGACGTTCATCTGGGGAGAAGCTTGAAAGACAGACGGGTTACTGCTCCTTTCGAAGATGGTTCTTATGGGAAAAATGCCATTACCCACTATGAAGTATTGGAACCTTTACGGTATGTGACTTTGATAAAATGTAATTTGGAAACAGGAAGAACACATCAAATAAGGGCCCACATGAAGTATATTGGTCACCCCCTTTTCAATGATGCCACTTACGGTGGTGATAAAATCATGAAAGGAACAGCCTTTTCCAAATACAAAAGTTTTGTTGACAATTGTTTTAAGATCATTCCCCGACAAGCTCTTCATGCCAAATCATTGGGGTTCATCCATCCTGTTACAAAAAAAGAAATGTATTTTGAATGCGAACTCCCCGCTGATATGGAAGAAGTCCTGGAAAAATGGAGACATTATGTACAATATAACTAGGGTTTGCTGAAAAACAATTTGAATAGAATGGATTTATAGCATATAAAATCATATTTTTCGGGTTTTTCAGCGCGCCCTAACTAAATTGGAGTAAATTTTGTGTTAATACCATTAAAAGTAAACCCATGAACAAAACTCTTATTACTGCTTGGATATTGGCCTTGGCCACATCTTGCTATGCCCAAAAGCAACAACAAGAAACTGCGGTACAAACTATGGATTTTGAAAAATACGATCCCCCATCTACCTTAATAGTTCCGGAACACATTGTAACGCGTGCTAAGTATCCATTCATTGATGTTCATAGCCATCATTGGAATATGGCAACCCAGGATTTGGGAAAATTATCTTCTGAAATGGATGCGATGAACATGGGAGCATTGGTAAACCTTAGTGGAGGCAATGGCCAAAGAATTATTGACAATATGAAAAATGTCAATAATGGATACGATAACAGGTTCATTGTTTTCGCTAATGTAGATTTTGACGGCATAGGCAAAACAGGCTGGACTGAAAAAGCCGTTAAACAACTTGAAGAAGATGTGAAAAACGGAGCCAATGGACTTAAAATTTATAAAAGCCTGGGGTTTTCTGTTAAAGATTCTGATGGAAAAAGAGTGGCCGTGAATGATCCAAGAATTGATCTTATTTGGGCAAAATGTGGTGAATTAGGGATTCCGGTACTGATTCATTCTGCAGATCCAAAATCCTTCTGGGATACTCAGGATGAAAATAATGAAAGATGGTTGGAATTAAAAACCCACCCCAGAAGAAAAAGAAGTGCTACAGACCCGGCTCCATGGGAACAAATCATTTCAGAACAGCATGAAGTATTCAAAAAACACAAAAACACTAAATTTATCAATGCCCATATGGGTTGGTATGCAAATGATCTGTCTACCTTAAGTACATTATTGGACAAATTACCCAACATGTATGTTGAAATTGGAGCGGTTATTGCTGAATTAGGAAGACAACCCAAAATGGCTAGGGCCTTTATGATAAAATACCAAGACAGGGTAATGTTTGGAAAAGATGCCTACCATCCGGAAGAATATCCCACCTATTTTAGGGTATTGGAAACTGAAGATGAATACTTCCCTTATTATAAAAAGTACCACGCCTACTGGAAAATGTATGGTTTAGGTTTACCAGATGAGGTTTTAAAGAAATTGTATTACAAAAATGCGCTAGGTGTTATACCCAATATCGACAAAAATTTATTCCCTAATTAAAGGAATCGGCTTTTGGATTCTTCTTTTGTTTATGCAGGGCTGTGGCCCTTATAAAAACGTTGAATTCAAATCAATAGATAGTTTTACTGTTACATCATTTAAGGGTAGTCTGGTAACTCTTGAAGGACAGGCTTTGTTTCATAATCCAAACAATATGAGCGTTAAATTATCTGAAGCCAACATTGATGTTTTTATGGATGGAGGAAAAGTAGCCAAGTTAGAGCCTATCGGCAAAATCAAAATCAAGAGTAATCATGACTTTACCATACCCGTAAGAGCAACTATAGATCTTTCTGAAAGTGATACAATAAGTGGTTTGCTCTCCATGTTGTCAAACAAAAGCAAAAATCTCGAATTTAAAGGTTATATTGTACTTAAATCGCTATTAATAACTAAAAAAGTGGAAATCAATTATAACCTTCCCATGAAATTTTAAAAATGACTTTTGTGGACTATACAGTGATTTCAATTATCATAATAATCATACTTGGTTATGTCTATTACTCATTCAGGAAATTGAAATTACAAAATAGGTTGATACAAGATCAGTCAAAACGGATTTCACAAATCAACGAAATTTTAAAAATTCAAAACCAGAAATTAATTCAACTTAATCTGGAAAAAAATCAGATCATAGGTGTGGTTAGCCATGATTTAAAGGCACCATTTAATCGGTTACATGCACTAATCGGACTAATAAAAATGGAGGATGACCCTTTAGATAAAAATCAAATGGAACAACACATGGATAAAATCCAATTGGTTATTTCAGAAGGTCTTTCATTGATTCGCAACCTGTTGGATATACGAGCTATTGAAGATCAGGGAATCGATGTGAAACCTGAAATACTATCTGTTCCCAAAGAAGTTTCTAAACTACTAAGATTGTATGAACCTGTAGCCGACAAAAAAGAAATCAAATTAATACTTTGTAATGATTTATCACGTCCTGATATTGAAACTGATAAACAATACTTAAATCGTATGGTAGATAACCTCCTTTCAAATGCAGTAAAATACACAAAAATTGGAGGCAATGTGGTAACCCATTTAAGAAATGACGATAACTACTATTATGTTTCTGTCAAAGATGAGGGGATGGGAATTCCAACAGAGGAG
>JAOUKG010000442.1 GCA_029882725.1 Cyclobacteriaceae bacterium | reverse complement strand
AAGATATCAGAATATTGATGAAAATACCAAAACCGATAAATTTAAGAGAGGATTTGGTTATCAGGGAGGAGCCGGTAGGGAAGACTGGGGAAGAGGTACAAATGAAGAAGGTTTTGGTGGGGAATTCAAAGATGGCTTAACTAAACCAGGACAATGGACCATGGCAATAAATGGTTTTGGGGAATGTTTGCCATATCATGAAAACAGAATGTTCCTTGATGATACGAAAAAAGATGAGTGGGGAATGCCCATAGTTGTTTTTGATGCTGATTTCAAAGAAAACGAACTCAACATGCGAAAACAAATGAAGGAAGATGCTGTAGAAATGCTTGAAAAAGCAGGGATTAAAAATATCCAGACTTATGATAACATAGGAGGAATGGGTAAAGGAATCCATGAAATGGGTACCGCTCGTATGGGCAAAGATCCTAAAACCTCGGTGTTAAACGAAAATAATCAGATTCATGCCGTTCCTAATGTATATGTAACTGACGGAGCATGTATGACATCGTCATCGTGCGTGAACCCTTCTATTACGTATATGGCTCTTACTGCCCGCGCGGTTGAACATGCAGTTAATTCTCGTAAAAAAGGATAAGTTATTCCCAATACAATCTATTAATAATTGAATCATGGATAGAAGAAATGCTTTAAAAAACAGTGCGTTGCTCATGGGGGCAGGTTTAGCAAGTACTGTGTTTTCTAATATGTTGCAAGGATGTACAGTTGATACCAGTGAAGATTGGACCCCCTTATTCCTTACTAAAGAGGAGGGATCACTGGTAGCCGAAATGGCAGGGCATATATTGCCCGCTACAGAGACCCCGGGGGCCAAAGAGGTACTTGTACATCGTTTTATTGATCATGTGTTGGCAGGAAGTTATACCACTGAACAGCAAAATGAATTCAAAGAAGGTTTAGCCTCGTTGGATGCTGAATGTAAAGAAACCTCAGGTAGTGGTTTTGTTGAGTGTAATAAAGAAGAAAGAGACACTTTTGTAACCGCCCGGGAAGCTGTAAAATTAAATACTGACCAATACCTATGGGGAAACCTAATTGTTTCAGGAGGAGAATCCAGTTTTTATAGAAAATTGAAAGGCCTTATTTTGTTTGGCTATTTTACCTCAGAAGAAATTGGAAAAAATGTTCTTAATTACAATCCTGTTCCCGGAAAGTTTGTTGGATGTGTGCCATTGGAAGCGGTGTAGAGGTTTCTCTGTAATGTAACAACTTAAGGAGGTACAAAATCAGTATTTTGTACCTCCTTAAGTTGTTACACAACACTTAATGGCTGGTGAAAGTGAATACCCGGGTAAATACTTTGGAATTAGGGATATATAATTTGTCTTGATACGGATAACTCTGAATTGTAAAGTTTGATTTACAATATAGTTTCTTGATAACCATTGGTTGAAAGGTATAAATTAGATGCGGTAATAAAGGTTAGCGCATTATAATTTTTATATTTATTCTAAACTAAATCTTACTAATATGACTCATCAATCCATTTTTATAAGTTTTGTACTTTGTTTCATCTTATTAAGCTGTAGTCAAAAGTCGAACGAAAATTGGGGGGAAGCCGGAAGCATATATCAAATGGACTCTGTAACGGCCAATGAATTTATTTCATCCTCAGCGGCTGTTGTAAGTAATGATACTTCGAGGAAATTTATACGAACTGCAGATTTAAAATTTAGAGTAAAAAATGTATATGATGAATCCATGGCTTTGGAAGATATAGCTGCCAGTTTTGATGGATTTGTTGTTTATACGCATTTAGAAAGTGACATTGATAGAATTGATATTGTGCCCATGAGTGCTGATTCTTCTCTGGAAACAATTTTTTTTACTGTGAGAAATGACATTACAGTTCGTGTGCCAAATAACTTACTTGATAGTGTACTTAGAACTCTGGCTATTCATATTGATTACCTTGATTATCGTACAATCATAGCCAAAGATGTAACCCTTTCATTAAGTGCTAATAATATGGCAAAGGAAAGATTGGAAAAACACTCCAAAAGAATAACAAGTGCTATTGATGATAAAGGCAAAAAGTTAACGGAGACTTCAAAGGCAGAAGAAAACTTATTTGGTAAACAAGAGCAGCTAGACAAGTCTAAACTTTCAACAATGAGTATTCAGGACCAAATAGATCTTAGTACCATCAATTTGCATATCTATCAACGACAAGATGTGAAAAGAAGTATGATTGTCAATCATAAAAATATAGAGGCCTATCAACCTGGTTTCTTTTCTCAGTTAAGTGAATCATTGGCAAAAGGTTGGAGTATGTTAAAGAATATATTGATTGGCTTAGCTAATTTATGGCCGTTACTGCTAATTGTTTTTGGTAGCTGGTTTTTATATAAAAGGTTTTCGACAGGTAAGAAGTAAAATATGCCACTAAAGTAAAAATATGATTCTATGAATTTCTTTAGAAAGTACTTTTTACCCGGATTTATTTTTCAATCCTATGGGACTGTAACCTGGGGATTTTGGTTGGTGTTTATTTTACCGGTATTGACGCTGGGAGTATGGAAAATTGTTAAAACTAAAACATTTTGAATTATGATTATTTATGGAATTGGAAACAAAAGACTAAAAGAATCTGAAATTGAAATGGAATGCAACGCCTGTGGGCATACCTCAACTAAAATAGGTATATACCAGCGGTATTTTCATCTTTTTTGGATTCCCACCATTCCGGTAGGGAAAAGAATTTTACTGACTTGCCCGAAGTGCCAAAGAGAAAGGGAAGGAAAACAATTGCCTGAAGGTATTCAAACTAAATCTGGCTCGCTAAAATCAAGTGTAAAAACCCCTCCTTATATATTTTCAGGTTTGGCCATAGTTGTGCTTGTAATTGGGTTTGTCTTTTTCAACTCGCATAGAAATAGTGAGCAGACAAAAAGTTATTTTGATAAACCTGCCGTAAATGATGTGTATGCAATGTATGATCCACAAGAAACAACAGAATTTAAATACTATTTTATGAAAGTTTCAGAAATTAGTGAAGATAGTATTTATTTTCTGCCGAATGAATTTGGTTACAACAGAATTCCGGATGAATTGGATGTGAAAGATGGATTTTACCCTATAATATACTCATTTGATAAGCAAGAATTACAAGAATTGTTTACGGAGGGGGATATCAAAGAAATATACAGGGAATATTCTGAGAATTCAGGTTTTAACAGGGTGTTGGAATTTGATGAATCCTGGTTTGAGGATGTTATGGATACTACTGAGGTGATACTTCAATAATTATTTCTTTTTTTTTAAAATTAAAGTTTAGCGTCGACATTAAAATATTTTAAATTAACTTCCCTTCATAAATTCACATTGAAGATAGTTTGAATTGATGAAAAACCGCCTGAAAAACCGTAGTAATCCTATAGATTTGAATAAGGAGGATTTTAGAAAAATGGGTTACCAATTGGTGGATTCTATAGCTGATTTTATGGATACTATCGAAGAGAATCCTGTTACAACCGCCGAATCTTCCCGGGAAATACGGAAGATTATGGGTACTTCTTTATTACCCGAAAAGGGCCTTGATGCCGATGTTCTTCTTTCCAAAACAACCGATTTGTTTCTTAACCATTCCTTGCAAAACGGGCATCCCAAATTTATGGGTTACATAACCTCTTCT
>JAOUKG010000441.1 GCA_029882725.1 Cyclobacteriaceae bacterium | reverse complement strand
GAAATCCAAATTATATAAGCTTGGTATTCTCTATTTTGTACTATCCATGATACTTGTGATAGTATCGACACGACTAATTCCCTATGAATTTTCAAACAACAGGAAGTGGATGGAAATTCTTGCATGGGCACCTAGATTCGTATCGATGGGTTTAGTTATTATGGGGATTTTACATTTAAGAAAAAGTCATACAATTCCGCCTTTGCTTATTTTCTCAAACAAGGGAGTTAAAAACAAAGAAAAAGACATGGAATGGGAACATATTTCCCGTATCTATGTTGAATATTCAAGGAGAGGAGATTCTACATATAATTTATGTATTGAATATAAAAACGATCTTTGCCGGATTGATATCCGAAAGGTGGATGAATTTAGTGAAGATGTAGCATATACACTGAATAAATACTTTAAAAAGTATGGAGAAACTGAAAATCTAAAGAAAATATAATTGTAAATGTTAACTTTGCAACAAAAAAATTGAATCATGAATTCATTTGAAAAAGCGGTTTCTGAATTGGATAAGGTAGGATATTTAAAGTTAAAACCTGAAGTGAGTGATTATGCTGAGGCTATTCAAAAATTAAAAAAGGAAAAGAATGCCGTTATTTTAGGGCATTATTACCAGGAGGCGGCAATTCAGGAAATCTCTGATTTTTTGGGAGATAGTTTATATCTGGCCAATATGGCTGCTACGACTGATGCTGATATAATTGTGTTTGCGGGAGTTCATTTTATGGCTGAAACTGCCAAAATACTAAATCCGGAAAAGAAGGTATTATTGCCCGATTTAAATGCTGGATGTAGCCTTGCAGATTCTTGCCAACCCAATGACTTTAAGAAGTTTCTGGAAGAGCACCCCGATCATTATGTAATTTCATATATAAACTGCAGTGCAGAGATTAAAGCCCTAAGCGATATAATCTGTACTTCAAGTAATGCCCTTAAAATTATCCAATCCGTACCAGAAGATCGACCTATAATATTTGCACCCGACAGAAATTTAGGCGCATATCTTCAGAAGGTAACGGGGAGGGAAATGTTGTTATGGGACGGAGTCTGTAAGGTACATGAGGCCTTTTCAATAGAGAAAATACTTAATCTTGTAAAGTTACATCCTGATGCAAGAATTATTGCCCATCCGGAATCTGAGCCCCATTTACTAAAAATGGCTTCATTTGTTGGATCAACTACGGCACTTTTAAAACATGTCCAAACAGACAGTCACCATAAATATATTGTTGCCACAGAAGCAGGGATACTTCATGAGATGAGAAAAAATGCCCCACAAAAGAAAATTATAGCTGCTCCCATTGATCAAAATAACACATGCGCATGCAGTGAATGTGAGTATATGAAGATGAATACAATGGAAAAGTTATATTTATGCATGAAATATGAGCTTCCAGAAATTATCCTGCCTGAAGATCTAATGCAAAAAGCACTTGCTCCAATACAACGAATGTTGGCCATTAAATAAACTGAATTGAGAGTTGATCTTCTAATTATAGGTTCGGGAATCGCAGGATTATTTACTGCCTTAAAAGCTGCACGCCTAAACCCGGAAGCCAAAATTTTGGTTGTTACCAAAGCAGATGCGAATGAGTCCAACACCAAATATGCACAAGGAGGCATAGCGGTAGTGCTTGATAAGGTTACAGATAGTATTGATAAACACATAGAAGATACACTGAGGGCAGGAGATGGTTTCTGTGATGAAAAAATTGTAAAAATAGTTGTTGAAGAAGGTATTGATAGGTTTCATGAACTTTTAGAGGTTGGAGCCCGATTTGAAAAAGGTGATTCGGGCGAATTTGTGCTTGGAAAAGAGGGCGGTCATACAGCCAATAGAGTAGCCCATCATAAAGATATGACCGGGTTCGAAATAGAAAGAGCTTTATTGGAGGGTGTTAAAGCACAAAGAAACATTGAAGTAAAAACTCATTACTTTGTAATTGATCTTATTACAGATCACCATATTGCCAGAAAAAAAATAGATTTAAAATCGGAAATAACCTGTTATGGAGGTTATCTATTAAATAGAAACACAGGGAATATTGAAAAAATCGAGGCAAAAACAACAGTATTAGCCACAGGAGGTGTTGGGAATGTCTATAAATATACAACAAACCCTTCTGTAGCTACAGGAGATGGCGTTGCTTTGGCTTATAGGGCCAAAGCTCTGATAAGTGATATGGAATTCATTCAATTCCACCCTACAGCATTTTATGAGGAAAAGGAGGGACATCGTTTTCTTATTACAGAAGCAATACGAGGAGCTGGCGCACGGCTCAAGAAAACTAATGGAGAATATTTTATGAAAAAATATGACCCTCGTGAGGAATTAGCTTCCCGTGATATTGTAGCCAGAGCCATTGATTCAGAACTAAAGATATCAGGAGACGATTACGTGTTGTTGGATTGCGGCAATATTGGTAAAGAAAAATTCAAACAAAAGTTTCCAACTATTTTAGATAAATGCACAAGTACGGGCATTGATCCTTTTGAATCAGGAATACCTGTGGTTCCTGCCGCTCATTATTTGTGTGGTGGTATAGTGGCCGATGAAAAAGGCAGAACAAATATCCGAAGTTTACTTGCTGTTGGTGAGTGTGCCCGTACAGGATTACATGGTGCAAACCGACTTGCTTCCAATAGCCTGCTCGAAGCACTGGTATTTGCTCATCGTTGTGCCGAAACATTTAATGAAAGCTTGAGTAATAGGACCTTTAGGGATGACATTCCAGAATGGCATGATGAGGGGTTAAGTATACCGGGTGAAAATATACTTATCAGACATTTCAGGAAAGAGGTGCAATCGGTAATGAGTGATTTTGTAGGCATTGTAAGAAGTAACAAACGACTCTCAATTGCCTCAAAAAAATTGGATTTATTGTATTCTGAAATAAATGAACTTTACAGAATTTCCAAATTAAGTATTGAGTTAGGCGAACTAAGGAACCTTGTGAATGTTGCCTATTTAATTATTGAGCAATCAAAGCTAAGAAAGGAGAATAGAGGCGTATTTTATAACAGGGATCTTGATTAACACTGTTGTTCGAAATAATCAAACTTCTATTCACCGACCTTTAGTTAAGAGATCGATACTTAAAAAAAGGGTTGAATTTAAAAGATAATTTAAACCCGGTTTATGTAATTGAATCTATTAAATAAAAACCCCTTTATATTCTCAAAATCATTCATCACTGTCTTCAATATTATCAAGTTCCGAAACACTACTTTCTTCCTCGAAAATATTAGTTTCATTTATTTCATCCGTACCATTAATTTCATCAAATCCTGCTTTTGGAGTAAATTTCATCAGCCCATAGGTCATTAGAAGATTAGTTAATAGTATAACCAATAACAATATTGCTGGATGAAACCCTTCTATGATCATAGATTCGGGTATTGCAAAATACAATAGAATTGTAATCAACCCTCTCGGGGCAATCCAAAGAGCCGGATTTTTATCCTTTTTCATAGCAATATTGAAAAGACCCCACCTCCCTACAAAAAATATAATCACTGTTAAAAAACCTACAAAGTAAACCATAGGATCATCCATACCATGAGCGGTTATACTCATTCCAAACACAATAAAGAAAAAGGTTCTAACCAAAAATGAAGTTTCCAGAGTCAACATTTTCAAATCCTCCAAAGTAGCA
>JAOUKG010000440.1 GCA_029882725.1 Cyclobacteriaceae bacterium | reverse complement strand
GCTTAATAATACAGTATTAGGAAATGAGGGGGGCATGAGATATAAACATGTAAACACCCTGGAAAAAATTAACCATCTGGTAAACCCCTATTTCATATCATTATTTAAAGGAGATCGACTATTAGGTACAATTAACCTTACTCAAAGGGCCATTACCCCAGAGGGTACTAACTCCTATTACATACGTTATTTTTCATTTTTTGAATCTTATAAAAGTAAACACACTGGAAAGAAGAAAGGGAAATCAAGTTCAGTAATTAAACAGGAAATTGAGAAAGCTTTTATTAACGGGCCTGACAATAGACCAGAAGAAAAAGCCATTTATTATGCCTATGTAGAAATTAATAATGAGAGGTCTGCCCGTGTTTGCAGGGAATTTAATTTTGAGCCCCAACGGTTATTGAACACCTCAATTTTTAGCAGGTTCTACCCCAAAGGAAGTAAAAATGTTTTCAAAATAAATGAGCAAGAAAAAAAGGAAGTAATAAATGCGTTGGATGAATTTTATACCGGTTACACCATGTATCAAAAACAGGTATTATTTAAATCTGGCGAATACTATGTGTTGAAAGAAAATGGAAAGATTGTTGCTGGAGTACAAGCAACCCCTACAAAATGGATAATAAATGAAATACCGGGATTATCTGGTAAAATAATTTTAAATATAATGCCTTTATTGCCTATTTTATCGAAAATATTTAATCCAAAAAATTATAATTTTTTAAGTTATGATTATTTCTTTTGTAAGAAAGGATCTGAACATAAAATCAATGAATTATTTGAAGCTGTTTTATATACTACCAAACATTACTCAGGAATTATCTGGAGTGATCATGATTCAGATGAACATAAATTATTAAAAAAATACTGCTCCTATGGAATAATGAATAAAATAAAGAAAGATGTACCAGCAAATATTATTTTACGTTTTAATAATTACACCGAAAGCGAAAAGTTGATATTCAAGGAAAAACCCGCTTTTGTAAGTTCTTTTGACCTAACATAACCTATGAACATTTATAAAGATAAAATAGCCTGGATTACTGGAGCGTCATCAGGAATTGGTGAAGAATTATGCTATATACTAAATGAATATGGTTGTAAGACTATTATTAGCTCCAGAAGGGAAGCTGAACTTCAACGGGTAAAAGGAAATTGCAAATTCCCTGAACTTGTATTTGTTCAAGTTATGGATCTTGAAAATACAGATGAACTTTTTTCAATTGTTGAAGAATGTTTGCTTCAACATAAAAAAATTGATTATTTATTCAACAATGGAGGGGTGAGTCAAAGATCTTATGTACCAGATACTAGTATTGAAACAGCACGTAAGATCATGGAAATCAACTTTTTTGGTAATATAGCTTTAACTAAAGCCCTTCTACCTTACATGATAAACCAAAAAGGGGGCCATATTATTATAACCAGCTCTGCTGCTGGTAAATATGGTTTTTATCTACGTTCGGTATATTCAGCAAGCAAACACGCCCTTCATGGATTTTATGAATCCTTGCGCCTGGAGCAAAAAGAGAATAATATCTACATTACCCTTATTATTTCCGGTCCTGTAAATACAAATATGTCTTTCAATGCAATGACTGGAAATGGAAAGAATCATGGTAAACAAGACCGATTAATTAATCAGGGGGCAAATCCCAAAACCATTGCCATAGGAATTTTAAAAGCTACAAAAAAAGGAAAAGAAGAGGCGTATTTTGGAGGCAAAGAATTAATTCCAATTTACATAAAAAGGTTTTTTCCTCGATTTTTTACAAGATTACTTGCGAAGTTTAAACCTTAAGGTTAAACTCTATTTTATTTTCCAAAAAGCAATACCCCCGGCTTGTTTCCCTATAGCTACGTGTGCCACCTTTTTCAAACTTTTTAGGTCAATAACATCCATTACTCCTGGCTCTCCACCTATGCCTTCCACTGAAATAAATGCATATTTACTGTCGGTAGAAATAGCCACCCCATGAGTTCCTTTGGTTGTATTCGAAACTCTGCCCAACTCAATATGTTTTTCTAAATCCCAAATGCCTGTTGCTCCGTCGCCTTTATACGAAACAATTAATTTTGTTCCATCGGGAGTAATATCCAAATTATATGGAGCCTTTCCTGTTTTCATACGATTCACAATTTTCCAAGTATCACTATTTATTTCAAGTATTTCATCGGAACCATTTCCTGCCACATAAATAAGAGGTTTAGAAGGGTGTGGCATTACCCAGGTAGGTTTTATTTTGGAATGAACCATAGCACCCATTTTCGCGCCCGGATTTTGATTATGCATCTCGTGCATACTATGGTCTGCATGAGTAGAAGCACGCATATCCATTTTTCCATACATCTGGGGATCTATATTTTCATTCTTATCCAAATTAAGTATTCTGGAAACCTTCAGTGAAAGTGTATTTATTTCAAATAACTCTCCAGACATCATCCCCACTGAATACTGTCGCAATCCATCTGCACTAATTCTGGAACCATGAGGCATTGTACCAATGGGTACCTTGGTCACTTCAGTCATCGAAACGGGATCTACTACCGAAACTGAACTAGGTTTCATTTCACCATGGAGGTTGAAATTCACACAAAAAAGAAAACCACTTGCCGTGGAAATTTGCATAGAAGCGGGGAATAACCCTAAGGTAGCCTGACCTAAAAATTTATCAGTACCCGTTTCAAACTTATATAAAAATCCTTCAGGGTTTCCGTGTGCAATAGATAGGTACCAGTTTTTACCATCTGGTGAAACAGTAATCCCATGGGGACCCTCAATATCTGCTGGTTTATAACCAACATTAATTGTTTTCTCAGCAACAGCTGTTTGCTTTTTACTGTCAAATGCAATTAATGCCACCTGATCATCCGATTCTGCAGTTACATACACATAATATTTTTGTGAATAAGCAGTTCCCGACAAAAACAAGACTATTATAACAAGGAAAGTAAACCGTTTCATAACATTATTTGGTTTCAATTTTGGAATCTTTAGGTTTTACCGGAGCCAACTTCCCGGACCACAACCCACTATTAAAATCTGAAAAAAAGATGTGCCCCTTATAGGGTTGTGCTCCCCATACAAAAGGGGAATTGGGTACAAATCCCTCAGAATCGTAAGGAATGTAATGTGCAATCTCACGCCCTTGCTTATAAAGGTCTCCCATAAGATCACCGGAAATATCCACAACACGAAGTCCCCCATTGTAATAACCGATGTACAATACATCTCCATCTACCCAAAAATTATGTGAACCAGCCTCGGGCACCTGATAACGAGCTACTTCTTTGGGATTTTTAGGGTCCGTCATATCCATAAAATGCAAATACCCGTCAGGGATAAATATATCCAACATATCGGGCGAGGACATGGCTGCTAATGGGAAAATTTCATCTCCCGCAATTACATAAAACTTACCTGTTTCCTTACTTTTATAGGGAAAAGCAGCATGATTTCCATCTCCCTGAACATGTGCACGAGCTATTTCCACTGGTTTTTCAGGACTTCCCCCTGCAATCCCATTCCCAATATCTACCATGGCTATACCATCGCTCCAGTTTGAAGAATAGGCAATACCATTTTCAATCCAAACATCGTGAATGGCTGTCATGGAGTTGGATAACATGAATTTTGAAACTCCTTTTGGTGTTTTGGGGTCTTTTATG
>JAOUKG010000438.1 GCA_029882725.1 Cyclobacteriaceae bacterium | reverse complement strand
AAAGATGAATATCAAAATCTGAAATCAAAGTGAAAGAGGAGGCATTATTGGTCATATATTTTGAAGTTTAGCTATTTTTATTGATACAATTTAAATCTTCAAACGCAGATTCCAATCTTTTTATAAAAGTTCCTTCTGCACTTCTTAACCATGCACGTGGATCATAGAATTTTTTGTTTGGAACATCATCACCTTCAGGGTTTCCAATTTGTCCTTGTAAATACCCTTCATTTTTCTTGTAATACTCAAGAATGCCTTCCCAATATGCCCACTGCAAATCAGTATCGATATTCATTTTCACAGCACCGTATTCAATAGCTTCCCTGATATGCTCCTGAGAAGAACCTGAACCACCATGAAATACAAAATTCACAGGATTGGGTCCTGTTTTGAATTTTTCTACGATATAATCTTGTGAGTTTTTAAGAATTACAGGCATTAATTTCACATTACCCGGCTTATAAACACCGTGTACGTTACCGAAAGCAGCTGCAATGGTAAAGTTAGGAGAAACCTGCAAAAGTTCTTCATACGAATAGGCTACTTCTTCAGGTTGAGTATAGAGACGACTGCTGTCCACATCTGTGTTATCTACACCATCTTCTTCACCACCAGTAATTCCCAATTCGATTTCGAGAGTCATACCCATTTTGGCCATTCTTTCGAAGTATTTTTTGGAAATAGCTATATTTTCTTCCAAAGGCTCTTCAGATAGATCGAGCATGTGGGAACTATACAAAGGTCTTCCGGTTTTTTCAAAATGTTTTTCACTCGCTTCTAATAAGCCATCGATCCAGGGAAGTAATTTCTTTGCTGCATGGTCGGTATGTAAAATAACAGACACACCATAATATTCAGCCAGGGTATTTACATGGTGAGCACCCGCAATACCACCGAGAATAGCAGCTTTTTGATTTTCGTTAGACAAACCTTTACCTGCCATGAAACAGGCTCCACCGTTGGAAAACTGTATAATTACAGGTGAGTTCACCTTTTTAGCTGTTTCCATAACGGCATTGATTGTACTTGACGTAGTCACGTTTACCGCTGGAATGGCAAAATTGTTTTCGTTGGCATAGTTTAGAAGGTCGGTTACCTCCTGACCCGTTAGTACTCCCGGGCGAAATTTTGTTTGCGTTAAAGACATAGTGATAACTTCTTAGTTTATTAATAAGCTAGCAAAATTAAGGCTTCTTTTCGTGGGTTGAAAAGTTATAGAAGAAAATTTACTGAAAAGGTTTAACCATTTCATCCTCCCTAACACTCATAAATAACTTCAGTCTTACCGGGTTCATCCAAAAATTCGATGATTAAATCGGTCTCACTCACTTTTCTTATTATACATGAATCATTAAATTGCTTATTCAACCCTTTGATCAAAGATATAAATAAGTCGATCAAGGCCCTTTCTGACTTATACTTTAATTCCAGTTTATTTTCAGTAATCCAATTAAAATCAAAGCGGGGTGGACGGGCATTTGGAATATTCTTAGTAACCCTGTCGTGCACCCAATCCAATTTAGTTATCCCCTTTTTCGATGACATTATACCCACATAAAAGGCACCGTATAAAGAAGGTGCATAAGTACAGCACCAATATTCCCCAAAAATATCAAATAACTCATTCAACTCCATTTTAAGAGTTTCTGCACTTTTTAAAAACACATTCAAACTCTCGGTCTCATCAATATCATCTCTAATCATCCTTACAAATGAATGCCCGGTTTTATAGCCACAGGCAATAACACATTCATCCCATTTCTCCGAGCCGTATTTTTCAATTATAGTTTCTTCGAGGCAATATAAAATAGTTCCTTTCATCTCATTTTTACTGGTTGTTTAAACTAAAGTTAGTCAGATTATCATTCGTTTTTGTGATTAGTTTAACAAAACCTTATGGATGTAATAATTTAATCATCTGTTCACTATATCTCAACCCTTAACATATTAAATTTACTTACCAGTTAAACCATAATAATGAAAGTTTTTACCATAGCCCTGGAGCGTTTTGTCCCTCCGGAATTAGTAGATAATGAAGAACAAAAAACAAAGGCCTACATCCTTCTTAAGTTTTTGTTTTGTTGTACGCTATCCTCAATTTTATTTAGTGGGTTCTATTTTTATATGGGCTTGCAGCTTTCCTTCTACGGCACGCTATTATCAACGTTTGCCTTTGGTTTCTGTTTTGCCTTGGTTCGTACCCAAACTGATCTTCAAAAGATATTACGCATTGTTATTTTATGGTGTTATGCACTTATCACTCTTCTTGTTATTGACTCAGGGGGCGGAAATTCTATTATCATATCTATTTTCCTACTCATTCCTGTTTTAGGATTTCTATTCGACACCAAAAAATACACTCAATATTATGTAATACTCTGCATTGCAACCATTATCATGTTTTATGGTTATGATCTTTTTGGAAAAGGGTTTACAAGTAATATAAATCAGGACTTTGAAATAATCTTCAACATGGCTTTCAAATTTTTCATATTCATTTTTATTCTTTTGCTGTTTAATATTTACAATCAACAAATGAGAAAATCCTATGATAATATTATTAAACTAAACAACAAGTTAGAGGTTACTAATATTAAAATGAAGGAAATGTCGGAACAAGCAATCAATTTCAGCACGTACCTCACCGAGGTTGAAGATGAACTCACCAAGACATTAACTAAGGAAAGAGAATCCAAAAAACAACTTTCAGAAGCACAGGCAAAACTTGTACAGAGTGAAAAAATGGCTTCCCTGGGGCAACTCACAGCTGGAATCGCTCATGAAATCAACAACCCTGTTAACTTTATTCAAACCGGAATTGAAGGTTTAAAAGACAACATTGATGATTTACTCAAATTCAATGAAATTCAACAGAAATGTTGGCAGGAATTAATAAAATCAATTGAAAATGAAAGTATTAAGGATGATGAAGGAATCATTAAAAAAATACTTCATGGTTTAAATAAAACAGAACAATCCATAGGAGTTAAAGAGGCTCTGAGTGAAATTAATGAGCTCACAACTTCAATTCAAAACGGAGCGCATAGAACTACAGAAATCGTTCAAGGTTTAAAAACCTTTAGCCGATTTGATGAGAACTCGTGGAAACCTATGGATATAGGCCGTAATATAGATTCTACCCTGGTACTATTGAAAAATAAATACAAGGATAAGGCAGAAATCATTAAAAACTACGGGCAAATTCCAGAGGTAGAATCTGTTCCCGGAAAATTAAATCAAGTTTTTATGAATCTACTTACGAATGCTATTCAGGCCATAGAAGGCACAGGTATCGTAACTATTTCCACACAATATTTTGAGGAAAAAGACAGGGTTCAAATTGCATTTTCTGACACTGGGAATGGAATTTCAAAAGAGGTTCAAAACAAGATTTACGATCCTTTTTTCACAACCAAAGATGTTGGAGAAGGAACAGGTTTGGGTTTGGCAATCACAAAAGGCATAATTGATGAACACAATGCTTTTCTCTTTTTTGAAACTGAACCAGGAAAAGGCACCACATTTTACATAGATATACCCGTTAAACAACCATTAAACCACAATATAATATGACCGAGATATTTGATATGTTTGAGGATGAGAAACCTTCAATTTTATATGTTGATGATGAGCGTGATAACCTTACCACATTCAAATCAGTTTTTAGGAGG
>JAOUKG010000439.1 GCA_029882725.1 Cyclobacteriaceae bacterium | reverse complement strand
AAAGGTAATATGACTGCGCTTGATTTCATAGAATATAAATACGGCGAAGAAGGTACAGACAAATACAAAAAAAGAGTATTTGACATTTTTTTGAAATCACAAAATACAGATTTTAAGATGTCAAAAGGAAAACTCAGAAAGCTTCAAATGTCTGAAAGAGATATTCCAGAAAATTTTATTGACCGAGATATCAGAAACACTCAATATATAGTAAGGAAGGCCATCTCCCTATTAAAAGATGTGTGCAGAGATGTGCTTGCCACCACAGGTTCTGTTACTGACAAGCTGAGGGAAGACTGGCAGATCATTGATGTATTAAAGGAATTGAATTACCCAAAATATGAGAAAATGGGTCTTACAGAAACGATATATAATAATGAAGGAAAACCTCTTCAACGCATTATAGACTGGACTAAGCGAAATGACCACAGGCATCATGCTATGGATGCGATAACCGTTGCTTTTACTAAACATGAGCATATTCACTATTTGAATACAATGAATTCAATTGGAGAAAAACCTTCTAATGTAAAGGCTTTAAAGCTCAATCATTTGGAAAAGAATGGAAGAGGTACGTGGGTCTTTAAACCTCCTATGCCATTACAAAATCTAAGAAAAGAAGTAAAGGATAACTTGGAACAACTTCTAGTTTCATTAAAAGCAAAAAACAAGGTAGCTACCTTGAATGTTAACAAAATAAAGAAAAAAACAGGAATACAGAAAATGGTACAGCTTACCCCAAGGGGTTCCCTTCATAAAGAAACTGTTTATGGTACAAAGATGGAGTATGTGGTTAAAAAAGAGTCCATAAACGGATCGTTTAATGAAGAAAAAATAAAAACAGTTGCAAAACAGGAGTACCAGAATTTATTGTTAAAAAGGCTACACGAAAATGGAAATGACTCAAAAAAGGCTTTTACAGGGAAGAACTCTCTCAAAAAATCCCCAATTTATGTGAGCCTTTCACAAAATATTAAGGTTCCTGATAAGGTAAATACCGTAACCTTGGAAACAGTCTATACTACAAGGAAACCCATAAATTCAAATACCTTTTCCAATGAAAAACAAATTGAAAAAATTGTAGATTCAAAACTACGTAAATTGATTTGGGATAGATTTGAGCAATATGGAAAAAATGCCAAAGAGGCTTTTGCCAATCTTGAAGAAAACCCAATATGGTTAAACAAGGAAAAGGGCATTCAAGTAAAGAGGGTTACAGTTACAGGAGTTACTAATGTGTTACCTTTGGGGCACAAGCATGACTACAAAGGTTTGGTAATTATAGATTCTGAAGGAAATGAAATCCCTTCAGAATTTGTTAGTACAGGCAATAACCATCATGTTGCAATTTATGAAGATCATGAGGGAAATTATCAGGAAAATGTGGTTTCCTTCTATGAAGCTGTGGAACGAACCAGACAAGGGTTGCCCGTAATTGATTATAGTTTCAATGATGAATTAGGATGGAAGTTCATGTTTACAATGAAACAGAATGAAATGTTTGTGTTTCCCAATCAGAAAACAGGTTTTAACCCAGCCGAATTTGATTTAAAGAATCCGGTGAATTATTCTAGGGTTAGCCCAAATTTGTATCGAGTTCAAAAATTCACTACTAAAGATTATGTTTTTAGGCATCATTTGGAAACTGAGATAGTTGATAGAAATGAAACTATGACAATTATATGGCATCGTCTTAGAAATCCTGAAAAATTGAAAGGAATAGTTAAAGTTCGAATAAACCATTTAGGAGAGATTGTTCATATAGGTGAATACTGATTCATATCATGATTAAGAAGACTATACATATAGGAAACTCTGTTTACCTTAGTACAAAGAATCAACAAATGGTGGTAACGTATTCGGACGGAGATAAGGCACAGCGGACAGTTCCAGTAGAAGATCTAGGTATATTAGTGGTTGAGGATCACAGGTCAACAATTTCTTTTAGGTTGTTGGATTTGCTACTTAACAACAATGTTGCAGTCATTACCTGTAACCCTAAACACATGCCAGTAGGGATGCATTTGCCTTTTGTTGGACATACAGAACAAACAGAACGGTTTCGTTATCAGTTGGAGGCCACGCTACCACTTAAGAAAAACATGTGGCAACAAACCGTGAAGTCAAAAATTCAAAACCAAGCTGCTCTATTAACTGAATATGGAGGAGAAGCTAATCCAATGCTCTTAATGGCAGGAGAAGTTACATCAGGAGATACATTGAACCATGAAGGACAGGCAGCCGCCTATTATTGGAGAAAACTTATTGAAATTCCATTTTTTAATCGCTATCGGTTTGGAGAGCCTCCCAATAATCTGTTAAATTATGGTTATGCGATTTTAAGAGCAATAATTGCAAGATCATTAACAGGCTCAGGTCTACTACCAGCATTGGGCATAAAGCACATAAATAAATACAATGCTTTTTGTCTGGCAGATGATATTATGGAGCCTTATAGACCATTTGTGGATTACATAGTCTTGAGTATTATGAACAGGTACGATGACATCTCTGAATTAAACACTACTTTGAAAGCAGAACTTCTCAAACTTCCAGCTATAGATGTAAGACTTGATGGAAAAACCAGTCCATTATTGGTAGCTGCAAGCCGCACTTCGCATTCAGTTTATGAATGTTTTGCAGGAATCAGTAGAAAGATACTTTATCCTGAATATGGCTAATGAAAAATTTACAAGGCTTAATCAATATCGAAGTTTGTGGGTATTAGTTTTTTTTGATCTTCCAGTAGAAACAAAGAAGGAGAAACGTATTGCTACGAAATTCCGAAAGAATCTTCTTACAGATGGATTCAGTATGTTTCAGTTTTCAATTTATGTCAGGTTTTGTGCCAGTAAGGAAAACGCAGAAGTGCATGTACGAAGAGTAAAGTATATGTTACCAGAAAAAGGTAAAGTGGGCATTATGAAAGTTACTGACAGACAATTTGGGTTAATGGAGCTTTTTTACGGCCCAAAGAAAGTAGAAACTGAAAAACCGAGCCAACAGCTAGAGATTTTTTGAAAAGATAATGATTTTTTTCATTCTAAAAACTACCAAAAACACAGAGTACCTCATATTTTGAGGGGGTACCCTGTGAATCATCCTTAAAGATAGAATTTTGAAAGCAATTCACAACTGCCGTATAAACTTACTTGCCTCATCAACCCTGTGAATCATCCTTAAAGATAGAATTTTGAAAGCAATTCACAACTGCCGTATAAACTTACTTGCCTCATCAACTCCTGTGAATCATCCTTAAAGATAGAATTTTGAAAGCAATTCACAACTGTTCGCTTGAGGTAGACGGAAACGGAATACCTGTGAATCATCCTTAAAGATAGAATTTTGAAAGCAATTCACAACGTTTTGATCTCGTCAAATTCTAATTTATATCCTGTGAATCATCCTTAAAGATAGAATTTTGAAAGCAATTCACAACACTCTGGGTATTTAGTACTTAACGGGCGGCCCTGTGAATCATCCTTAAAGATAGAATTTTGAAAGCAATTCACAACTGTCCGCAATTACTGATTGCATTCAGCAGCCTGTGAATCATCCTTAAAGATAGAATTTTGAAAGCAATTCACAACTGAAAAACGATTTACACGAGATTTAAAAATCCTGTGAATCATCCTTAAAGATAGAATTTTGAAAGCAATTCACAACGGGGG
>JAOUKG010000437.1 GCA_029882725.1 Cyclobacteriaceae bacterium | reverse complement strand
CTGTTCTTCTGTAAGATCATTTTCTGAAAGTGAATATTCAGTAATCAATATTTTATTCTCCTCATGCCACTGGGCATAATCATTTTCAAAGCCATTTAATTGTTCTTTATACTGTGGATCCACCACCGTTTCCAATTCAGCTTTATTAAAAAATACAGGCGGTTTTTCAAATTGATAAAACAGAAACAGCATTACCCCCAAAAACAATATGAAAAATTGCATCGGAATTTTCACAACCGCATTCATCATCAACCCTATTCTACTTTGTGTTATATTGGTTCCCCCAAGATACCTTTGAACCTGCGACTGGTCTGTTCCAAAATAACTCAACGAAAGAAACAGTCCACCCGTAATTCCTGTCCAAAAAGTATATCTTTTCTCCAGATCAAACGAAAAATCTACCGCCTCCAGTTTTCCCAAAGCACCCGTTATGGATAAGGCCTTTCCCAAATTCATAAAATCAGGCAGCTTTTCTATTAGAATAAAAAATGCGATAAACATGCCGGTAAAAATGACCAACATTTGATACTTTTGGGTAAGACTCACCGCTTTAGTACCTCCTGAAACCGTATAAATAACTACCAATAACCCTACAAATAGTATGGTTAAATTAAGATTAAGGCTCAAAACTTTAGATAAAATAATTGCAGGGGCATAAATAGTAATTCCAGCCCCCATTCCCCTTCCAAGCATAAATAAAGAAGCCGTTAGAAGTCTGGTTTTTGCATCAAAACGACCTTCAAGGTATTCATAGGCTGTGTAAACTTTCAATCTGTAATAAATAGGAATAAAAACAGCGCTTACAATAATTAAAGCCAGGGGCAATCCAAAATAATTTTGCACAAAAGCCATCCCCGATTCATAAGCCTGCCCGGGAACCGACAAAAACGTAATAGCGCTTGCCTGCGTAGCCATAACAGAAAGGCCAATTGTTCCCCACCCCATACTATTTCCACCCTTCAAATACCCCTCAATATTATTATTACTCCCGCGACTTTTCAGTACTCCGTAAAAAATAATCAGAAGCAACGTAATAACAAGTACTGCCCAGTCTAATAATATCATTTATAAAGTTGAGTGAAAATGTAAAATAAAAATACTGTTACAACAAAAATCAACATCACTGTTAAGTAAATGGCCTTCCAGCTTCCAAAAAATGGTGGTTTATCTGATTGTATGCTCATTTCTTTTTATTTCTTTGTCTGTTTTGATTCTTTCTCCTGCCCGTAAGACACAAGGTTTATGAACAGTTTAATTGCTCCGGGTACTCCAGCTGGCAATTCCCTAAACCAACTTATTCCAGAATAAATATACGTTCCTTTCCCATATTCAGCAACTAACAAACTTCCCAATAAAGGGTCCTCCCCAGGATCGGACATCGATAAAATGGGGGTGTACTTCGAATCCCATTCACTCGGAAAATACAACCCTCGTTCCTGTACCCAATTCTCAAAATCTTTTGAAGTAATTTTATTCGGGCCATTTAATAGTGGGTGTTTTTTATCCACAAATGAAACCTCAGTTCCTTCACGAGTTACTCTATTACTAGATAGAGTCAAAGGATAGGGCGCAAAATTATCAACCTTTAACCCCCTGGTTGTATTATATTGAACTATCATTGTGCCTCCATCTTTAACATATTCCAACAGGTCATCCATTACAAAAGGAAGCCTCTCCCTTGTATTCAATGCCCTTATACCCAGAATAACAGCATCAACTTTGGCTAAATTATCAGGAGTAATTTCATCATCAGACATTTCCCAAACTTCATAACCTACATTTCTCAAACTTGCAGGTATTTCATCTCCCGCCCCATGAATATACCCTATAAGATTCCCTTTTTTCTTTAAATCAAGTTTAACCATTTTTACAGTACTCTCGGGAAATAATGACTGTATTGGTATATGATCATAATCTATATAAACCAATCCTTTGTTAAATTTCCCCTGACTGTTTTCAATATATAAATGTAGATTTCCAATAGATTCACCCTTAGGGGGTACAACATTCAGTACTATTCGCTCCTCTTTCCATTTTCCATTGAGTTCTATATCGCTTTTTGAAGGTTCTACAATCCAGCCTTTTGGGACTTCCACATGTAAAGTTCCTCTAAATTGCGATAACGCAGATGTTACAACAACTTCAATTTGCTTCGCTGCCCCATCTCCGAAAACCATCATATTTTCATTTACATTGATAAAAACAGGTGGTGAAATTTCAAAAGGTCTGTACATTTCCCCCTTCACCGGATCATTCCATTTATATAAAACAGGATGGGAATAAACTATTTTCTCTCCCAGAATATTCAGTTCAAATTCAACCGAAATGGCAGGGTTATTTTCAGGTGTTCCTCGCAATTCCTGGCTTTCAACTTTATACATCCCTAAAGATCCCGGCGTTTGAAGCCAATAAGGTTGAGAATTTTCTGACTCCGCCGGTATTTTAAAGGTAGTCGCCTCAGTCAATCCTATATTATTTTGCAACTCCTTGTTTAAAATCAAATCGTTTCCACCAATTTTAATATTATTGAGTGAAACTTTGATTTCAGACCTGTTTATTGCCTCAATTTCAAGATCTAAAACCTCCCCCGGAGAAGACATATAATCAGACGATGTAGCCTCCAGATAAAGTCCCAAACAGTCAGTAATTAACTTGTCAACTTCTTTTATCTTTAAATTTTTCCAGTAACTATCTCCCGTTTCTGATATTGCCTTTCTTACTTTAATTAATTCTGGTACAGAAAGCGACGGGTTGGAAGGTTGAAATGACTCAATGGCTTTTTCTAAAAGTACCTGAACCTTTTCACCTCCATCTACACGAGTCCACGTCGTGTTAATTCCTTCAAAAATATCAGATTTAGCCTGTTCTCCTTTACGGAACTCCAGAAACTCGGGAGAATACCCTCTGGAACCTGTTGATCCAAAACCCTGGCTTTTATGTTTAGTTCTACTTTCTGCAGCAATCTCAGTGTACGATTTACCCAATAAAGGATTATATATACCCGGATTTATCGTAATTACTCCGGGAGTATCTTCTGTAATGGAAGTATTCCACCATCTGCCTGTGTTCAAGTACAAACTTTTTGATTGCCACGGTTCTACCCACTTCAACTGTTCTTTAAACTTTTCTTTATTCGCCGAAATATCAAAAGCCTCCTGGGCAAGTATAGCGGAGGTAGTATGGTGACCATGCCCACCTCTTCCGTCGGTTGGAAATCGAGTGATTATCACATCTGGCCTGAATTTCCGAAATGCCCATACCACATCAGATAACACCTCATCACGCTCCCAAATTTCCTGTGTTTCTTCAGGTGATTTTGAATATCCAAAGTCATTGGCCCTGGTGAAAAACTGACTCCCCCCATCGGTACGTCTTGCAGCCAATAATTCCTGTGTCCTTATTACCCCTAAATATTCCCTGATTTCAGCACCAATAAGGTTTTGCCCTCCATCACCCCTGGTCATCGACAAATACGCAGTGTTGGCTAGTACCTCATTGGAAAAATAGGCAATCAATCTAGTATTTTCATCATCAGGGTGTGCTGCAACATACAATACCGAACCGAGAAAATTCAACTTCCTCAACCCTAATTCTATTTCAGATGCACTTTTTTGATGTGGTTTTTGTGGATAACACTCAATTGCGAAAATCACAACCAAAACCATTGTTAGTATTT
>JAOUKG010000436.1 GCA_029882725.1 Cyclobacteriaceae bacterium | reverse complement strand
TGAATTGAGCTTTCGTTTTATTTTGATAGAGATCAAGATTAAGAATAAGAACTGAGATTTAGATTTCTTTAATCCCATTCTCAATCATAATCTCAATCTAATGTCGTGAATTGAGCTTTCGTTTTAATTTGATAGAGATCAAGATTAAGAATAAGAACTGAGATTTATAAAGAATAAGAACTGAGATTTCTTTAACTTAATGGTACTAAACTCGGGATATGCAATAGCAATTCAATTACGACTCCTCGTTTAATGTATTATTCTATCCAATAGAATTCCACAAGATACCCCTACATTCAGCGATTCCGTGGAGCTCCCTCCCGGAATCCTGATTTTGTGGGCAGGTAGTGCTTTCCACCAATCCCCTACTCCTTTACTTTCATTGCCCAAAACAATAGCCCCAGGGGCAAATTGATCTGTACTATGAAGATTTTGCCCTTCTAAATCCGAAACATACAAAGGCATGGGGTGTTTTGTGAAATAATCACTTAAAGAAGTATAGTATACTGTTACCCTTGTAAAAGATCCCATGGAGGCATTGATTACCTTGGGGTTATATAAATCGGCTGTAGTCTCAGAAGCAATGATTGTTCGTATACCAAACCAATCGGCCGTTCGAAGGATGGTACCAAGATTTCCAGGATCACGAATATCATCAAGAACCAAGATAAATTCATCTGGTTTTGGAATTATTTCGGCGTTTTTTTTCTGTTTTACTACCGCTATTACAGCGTTATTGGAAGAGAAACTGCCTAACGAAGAGAGCTCTTTTTCGGTAGAAAGGTAAACTCCGGTATATTTATTCAACAAAAAAGGTCTTAATTCAAAAAATTCAGAGGTTCCTACTATATATTGTATTTCAAAACCGGCTTTTGTGAGTTCATCAAAACTTTTTTCACCTTGCACTAAAAATAAAAGTTCAGACACCCTGAATTTTTTTAATTGCAGGGATTTAATGACTTTTGCAACAGATTTAGGAAGCTTTTCCACATTGAGACTATTAAAACGTATAACATATATTCTGATCTTATTTCAGCTTCTTTCGAGCTGTGCAGGCTTTCAATTTCTAAAAGAAGGCGAAAAGCTGCTATATAAACAAAATATCAGGTCAGGCAAAGTATTTGACAAGTATACATTGGAAGATTTGTTTGTCCAAAAAGCCAATGTAAAAACACCTCCCTATGCCGTAATGTATCAATGGGGCCTTTCCCGATTCGATACTGCGTATTATCTGGCAAAAAGAAGGGAAATCGATTCTACTTACACCTTAAAAATAGAAAATACAGCCTCTGAAAGAAAAAGGAATAAGCTCGAACTGAAGAAAAAAAACAAAATTGAAAAGATCAATAATAAGCTTCTGAATGGAAATAACTTAATGAAGTGGGGTGAGCCTTTGGCTATATTTGATAGCTCCATGGTAGAAAAAAACAAGCAGAACCTCGAAAATTACATGTTCAATGAGGGCTACTTTTTTGGAAAAGCGGAAACCAGGATACGTTATAGAGGCCTCGGAAAACGCAAAGGCAAAAAAGTAATTGTCGATTATATTATCAAACCAGATAAACCCTATTTAATAGATACCATTTATTATAGATCATCCGACAGCACCATTTTAAGTTTGATGAGAAAAGGCAGGAAAAAATCCCGTTTGAAAGAAGGAGAAAATTACGATCAGGATGAGCTGCTAAAGGAAAGAGAGAGGTTGGAGTATTATTTAAAAGACAACGGATACTATGATTTCAGCCGGCAGTTTATACGTTATGAAATAGATACCACTTATGGCAAAGGAATTTCCAGAAAAGTGGCTGTAAGAATTACAGTAAACCAACCTTCAAAAGACAAACACAAACAATTTATAGTCGATTCGGTAAATTTTATTATTAATCCCGGAAGCAATCAAGAGGTTTCAACTGAACGTACTTTAAAAGAAAGAAACCGGGTTAATTACTCTGTTTACGAGGATATTTTCAGCACAAAAATGTTGGCCCGCAGGGTATTTATAAGCCCTGACAGCTTATATAGCAGATCCAATTCCATACGAACACAAAGACAATTAAGTAATTTAGATAATTTCAGGTTTATCAATATCAATTACGACTCTACAGGGGGTAATTTTGTGGCCAATATCTATACTAGTCCGTTGGAGCGGTACCAATGGTCTCACGAAGTAGGTATTAATGTAACTCAAGGATTTCCGGGTCCTTTTTACAACCTGGCCTTCAAGAAAAGAAATATTTTCAGGGGGCTTGAAAACTTTGAAATCAATGGACGATACGGCATTGAAGGAGTTGCAACCCCGGGGGATGCTTCCGGACTGTATAGGAACAAAGAAATCGGAGTAAATGCAGGGCTCACCTTCCCCCAATTTCTACTTCCTGTGAGTCAATCTTTTAAAGATAAAATAGGAAAAGTGAATCCAAAAACCCGTGTAATTATGGGGTATACCGATACCGACAGGTATGATTACAGAAGAAGCAATATCAACCTCAGTAATACCTACACCTGGGAAAATGAAAATAAAACATATTTTAGTTTTGCCCTTACCGATGTGAGTATTATCAATACTTCCAATTTGTCGGATAATTTCAGGTTAAAATTAGAACAACTAAACAGCCGGTTAATAAACTCCTTTGAGCCCTCGTTTGTAAGTGATATGAAATTTAGCTTCTATCGCACAGACATTGATGATGAAAAAATACCGTCAATTCGAACCAGTTATTACCGTGTACAAATGGAAAGCGGTGGTACTGTACTTAATTTAGTAAATCCCGGACCACTTGAAAACAGGGATTTGGAATATTTTAAATACCTGAAAGGCGATTTTGACTATTCAAGGTCCAAGCCTATTTCTGCGGTGGCAAGTATTGCATATCGGTTTAACGTAGGAGTTGCTTACCCCTATTCATCCAACCGTGCCTTGCCCTATGAAAAATACTTTTTTGCAGGAGGAAGTAATGGAATCAGGGCCTGGAGACCCCGAAGACTTGGTCCGGGATCTTTTACACCTTTGGATAACGTAGGTAATGTTAATTATGATCTGGAACAACAAGGTGAAGTTTTATTACAGGCCAGTGTTGAGTTTAGGCGTGATCTTTTTGGATTCATTGAATCGGCCGTATTTATAGATGCCGGAAATATCTGGATGATAAATGATGACATAAACCGGGAAGGTGAAAACTTTCAATTCAATCAATTTTACAAAGAAATTGCAGTAGGCACCGGGTTTGGGCTAAGATTCGACTTTTCTTTTCTAATTATGCGTTTCGATGTTGGAATAAAAACACTGGATCCCGCCCGTGATCCGGGAAAAAGGTTCCTGTTTTCTGACCATTTCTTTGATTTTCCTTTTGACAATAATAAAAATGCTGAGTTGGTAGTATTTAATATTGGGGTTGGCTATCCATTTTAAATATTTAAATATGACCAATAATGGGCATTATGTGTTATTAAGAACATACAAGTTGAAAGTACTATTTTCTGGAAAATTGAGTAAATTGCAATATAATTTTGTAACAAAGTTCAAATAAATAATGGATAGTGATTTTTCAATTATATTAGCAGGTTCATTGGTTGCCATTTCTTGTGGATTACTGGGAAGTTTTCTGATATTGAGAAAAATGGCCATGGTGGCCGATGCCATATCACATGCAGTATTGCCGGGAATAGTAATTGCATTT
>JAOUKG010000435.1 GCA_029882725.1 Cyclobacteriaceae bacterium | reverse complement strand
TATAAATGCAATCCCAGCCAGTATTAAATATAAACTAGTTCTTATATAGGCAAATAGGGTTCTTTCGTTAGCAAGGGTAGTTCGCTCAAGCGCCAAAAAATCTCTTAAGATTATCTCCTCTTTAACTTCATAATCCCTTAATTCATTGGATGTCGTCATTTTTGCAATCCTACTTTTTCTTTTCGTTTCCAATTCTTTCATTTTTCTTATAGCCGGTTCCCCGAATTTTTTAATTAATATCAATATGTATTCAATTCTTTCTGGATGGGAATAATTCCACTTGAAGCAATTTTTTTCAAAATAAATAAACAGCGGTCTATCATCAGTCTTTTTCTGAAAAGTATTAACTCCACCAAAAGCAGGTTTTTCTCCAGCTTCTTCTATTTATCCTTATCTTTGCGTTAATGAGTAACTTTAGCGATTTCCAGTTAAACAAACAGCTTTTCAATGCTATTAGCGATTTGGGCTTTACCGAACCAACTCCTATACAACAAAAGGCCATTCCTCCTGCCCTTGCCGGACAAGACATTATGGGAATAGCTCAAACCGGAACAGGAAAATCTGCAGCCTACCTCCTGCCACTCCTTATGAAAATAAAATACCATCAGGAACCCGGACCACGTGCCGTTATTTTTTCTCCCACACGGGAATTGGCTATGCAAATTAAACAAATGGCCATTGCTCTTTCCACTTATACAGATATAAAAATAGCTGTAATTGTGGGAGGAACCGGAATGAAACAACAAATAGAGGAAATCAATGAAGGTATTGACTTACTTATAGCTACACCAGGGAGGTTTATGGATATCTACCTTAAAGGTGAGCTTCCTTTAAAATTTATAAAAACATTAGTTCTTGATGAAGCAGACCGGATCATGGACATGGGTTTTATGCCTCAAATCCGAAGAATACTTGAAGTAATCCCTGTAAAAAGACAAAACATGTTGTTTTCGGCCACCATGTCGCCAAAAGTAATTGAACTAAGCCATGAATTTCTGGAGTTTCCTGTAAAAATAGAAATAACCCCTCAGGCAACAGCCGTTGAAACTGTACAGCAAATATTGTACAATGTGCCAAATGTAAAAACTAAAATTAACTTTCTTGAGTTCCTCCTTAAACAAGAAGGTGACCCTATAATAAAGGCTATAATTTTTGCCAGAAGAAAATCTACAGCCGAAAATGTGTACAAATTTATCGTAAGAAAAAACCTTGCTTCAGCACGCGTAATTCATGGAAACAAGGGTCAAAATACCCGTATTAATGCCCTGGATGAATTCCGAAATGAGGATGTGCGAATCCTGGTAACCACCGATGTTACGGCACGAGGTATTGATATTGAAAATGTTTCGCACGTAATCAATTTTGACGTTCCTGTACTTTATGAAGAGTATGTGCATAGAATTGGAAGAACCGGCAGGGCATTAAAAGAAGGAAAGGCCATTACTTTTTGTAATGCATCAGAAAAATACCACATAGAAAAAATTGAAGAACTGATCAGGGAAAAAATTCCCATAGGCCAAATTCCCGGGGAAGTTCAAATTGAAAAAACCCCCGATGAGGAAAAACAACTAATGGCCCGCGAAATTGACCATCAAAAAAGAAAAGAAGACCCTGAGTTTAAAGGGGCCTTCCACGAAAAGAAAAAAGTTTATCCTCCAAAAAAACCAAAGACAAAAAGAAGAAAGTAATCGTTCGTTGCTCTTTGTTTATATACTACCTACCTTTGGTTTTTAAAATCAAACGCTATGAGTTACCGTATAGAAAAAGACACCATGGGGGAAGTTAAAGTCCCTTCCGACAAATATTGGGGAGCACAAACTGAAAGATCCCGTAACAATTTCAAAATTGGCTTATCGGCAAGTATGCCTTTGGAGGTTATCTACGGATTTGCCTATTTGAAAAAAGCCGCCGCACATACCAATTGTGAACTGGGAGTACTTTCTGCCGACAAACGCGATGCTATTTCTGCAGTTTGCGACGAAATTCTGGATGGAAAACTAGATGATCAATTTCCATTGGTTATTTGGCAAACAGGTTCGGGTACACAATCCAATATGAATGTAAACGAGGTGATCTCTAATCGCTCACACGTTATTCAGGGAAATAAATTGGGTGAAGGAAAACCTTTTATCCACCCCAATGATGATGTGAACAAGTCGCAATCTTCCAATGATACTTATCCAACAGGAATGCACATTGCCCTTTATAAAAAGGTAATTGAAAACACTATACCGGGGGTAGAAGTATTGCGGGATACATTGAAGAAAAAATCCGATGAATTCATGAATGTGGTTAAAATAGGCAGAACCCATTTAATGGATGCAACACCTCTTACCCTTGGACAAGAATTTTCAGGATATGTTTCTCAACTCGATCACGGAATTGCAGCCTTAAAAAACACATTACCTCATTTAGGAGAATTAGCGTTGGGAGGAACTGCCGTGGGTACTGGTATCAATACACCGGCAGGATATGCATTGAACGTTGCAGAGAAAATTGCTGAATTTACAGGTTTGCCTTTTACTTCTGCAAAAAATAAATTTGAAGCACTCGCTGCGCACGATGCCCTCGTAGAAACTCATGGTGCCTTAAAACAATTGGCTGTTTCTTTGAATAAAATTGCCAATGATATTCGGTTTCTCGCCTCAGGTCCTCGTTCAGGAATTGGAGAAATTATTATTCCTGCAAATGAACCCGGATCTTCCATTATGCCAGGAAAGGTAAACCCCACTCAATCCGAGGCCCTTACCATGGTATGTGCGAGGGTTATGGGAAATGATACTACCGTTACAATAGCAGGAGCTCAAGGTCATTATGAACTTAATGTTTTCAAGCCAGTAATGGCCGCAGCCGTATTGGAATCTGCAACTTTAATTGGCGATGCCTGTGTATCATTTGAAGAACATTGTGCTATCGGAATTGAACCCAACCACAAAAGAATTCGTGAACACGTTGAAAATTCTTTGATGTTGGTTACTGCTCTCAATACAAAAATTGGATATGAAAAAGCAGCTAAAATAGCTAAAACAGCTCATGAAAACGGAACTACACTTAAAGAAGAAGCTATAAACCTCGGGTTTGTTACTGCTGCTGAATTTGAAGAGTGGGTACGTCCGGAAGATATGATAGGGAGCTTAAAAAGCTAAAATTTTAAAATATGCATCTTTTTTGAACATTTTTTTTTACTTTTAACGTAAATTCATTTTTTAATATCATGAAGAAGATATCTATCGTACTCACTATTTGTTTGGTTGCCCTGTTTTCTACAGAACAAGTTCACGCCCAACTTTCCAAAAAAGAAAAGAAAGAATGGAAAACAAAAGCCAAACAATATAAGAAAAACCCTCAGGCACTGAAGCAACTTGATGATGACAGGTCTAATTTAGATACCGAGGTAAGTAATCTTAAAAGTCAAATTCAATCTCTCCAATCTAAGTTGAGCGACAAAGATGCAACTATTGCCTCTTTGCAAAGTGATATTCAAAAGTCACGTGCCGATTTAATGGCAGCAAGAAAACAAGTAAGCGAATTACAAGCTGCTAAAACTCCTGCTGTTTCAAGTGGTGGTAAAATGGTTGATGGTGTTGTTTTTAAAGTGCAAATAGGAGCTTTTAGAAATAAAGACCTCTCCAAGTATTTTGAAAATCATGAAAATTTTAGTGGAGAAGTTGACGAAGAT
>JAOUKG010000434.1 GCA_029882725.1 Cyclobacteriaceae bacterium | reverse complement strand
TTATGCCCCTTCGAAGCAAGGAAAATTTATAGTTAAGCCTTTTAAAATAAAAGTAAATAATGATGAATTGGAGTCCAAAGGGACAACAATAAATGTGGGTCCACCCATTCAAAGATCAACTGACCCAATACAAAATTTATTTGACCATGAACCTGATGATTTTTTTGGAAGAAAATCACCACCGGAATATATAGAAATTAAAGACGATGCCTTTTTAGCGGTTTCCACAAATAAAAAGGAAGTGTACCTTGGCGAAGGATTCACTATTGACCTTTCCTTTTTTGTGTCGGAAAACAACCGAGCCATATTGCAATTTCATGATTTAGGGAAACAGCTATCCGGAATACTAAAAGATTTAAGGCCAGATAATTGTTGGGAAGAGAATTTTAATATTGAAAACATAAGTGGTGAAGAGGTAACCTTTAACGGAAACAGGTACACTCAATATAAGATTTACGAAGCTACTTATTTCCCATTCAATGAAGACACCATTGTTTTTCCGAAGGTGGGTTTGGAAATGATAAAATACAAAATGGCCAAAAACCCTTCTTTTTTTGGAAGAAACAGGGAAGAGGGTTTTAAAACCTTTTACTCAGGGGTAAAGAAAATAATTGTAAAGCCACTCCCCCCCCACCCTTTAAAAGACATAGTTGCTGTAGGCAAATATAAGCTTAATGAAACACTCAACTCTGCCTATCTCGAAACAGGGCAAAGTTTTGAATACGATTTCACACTTTATGGTGAGGGCAATTTTCCTTCCCTTGAAAAGCCTATAACTCCACAGGACGGGAAATTTGATTTCTTTGATCCTACTGTAAAACAAAAAATAAATAAGAGAAATCAAAAAATCACCGGATCAAAAGTTTTCAGTTATTATGGAATTCCCAATGAGCCGGGTGTATATAATCTGGGTGATTATTTTAAATTCATTTTTTTCAACCTGGAAACAGAGAATTATGATACTCTTAAATCCAATTACAAAGTTACTGTGACTGGTGAAAGCCTTAAAAATGAAAGTATTCAAGCTTCAGACCTTGGTTCTTTCTATGATATTATTAAAGATGAAAAAAATTCACTGAATTATGCAGGTACATCTGGATGGATTAAGATATTTGCAAACATATTCATATTATTGTCAGTTATAATTGCAGGTATCTTTGTATTTAAAAAATAGTGGGAAATTCATTCGGACAAATATTTAAAGTAAGCACATTTGGTGAGTCGCATGGTCCAGCTCTTGGTGCTATTATTGACGGTTGCCCTCCCGGGATTGAAATTGACATGGATTTTATCCAGTCAGAACTGGACAGGCGTAAACCGGGACAATCAAAAATCACGACCCAGCGTAAAGAAGGTGATGTTGTAAAAATACTCAGTGGTGTTTTTGAAGGAAAAACTACAGGCACATCTATAGGTCTCGTTATTGAAAATACAGATCAAAAAAGTAAGGACTACAGCCATATCGCAGATAAATTCCGTCCTTCTCATGCAGATAACACCTATTTTGAAAAATATGGAATCCGGGATTACCGGGGAGGAGGAAGAAGTTCCGCCCGTGAAACTGCGGCAAGAGTTGCTGCCGGAGCCATAGCGAAGCTACTACTAAAGAGTTTAGGAATTGTAATAGAGGGTTGTGTAACCCAAATTGGGTCAATAAAATGCCACAATTATCTTGAATTACCTCTTTCTAAGGCAGAAGAAAATATTGTACGTTGTCCTGATCCTGAGATAGCAGAAAGAATGATAAGTTTGGTACAGGAAGTTAAAAAGGACGGGGATTCCATTGGCGGTGTGGTGTCTTGTGTAATTCGAAATTGTCCTTCCGGACTTGGAGAGCCCGTATTTGATAAATTTCAAGCCACTTTAGGGCAGGCAATGCTTAGTATAAATGCAGCGAAAGGCTTCCAATACGGATCTGGTTTCAGTGGGGTAGAAATGAGGGGAAGTGAACATAACGATGAAATTTATTTAGAAAAAGGCAGAGTTCGAACCAGAACGAATAATTCAGGGGGAATACAAGGCGGTATTACTAATGGGGAAGATATTTATTTTGACGTAGCATTCAAACCTGTCGCTACAATAATGAAAGATCAAAAAAGTGTGAATGAAAAAGGGGAAGAAGTAATTGTTTCCGGAAAGGGGCGGCATGACCCCTGTGTAGTGCCCAGAGCAGTACCGATTGTGGAGGCAATGGCAGCTCTGGTAACTGTTGATTTTTTTTTAAGGAACCGAAGCGTTAAATTAAGCGATTAGAAATACCATTTTTTAACTTAAATGAAATAAACCAGTAATGAAAATACCTATACATCTAAAAATAATTATCGGACTTATACTGGGAATTATATGGGCTATTGTTTCCTCTTACATGGGGTGGGCCGAATTTAATGTTATTTGGATCAAGCCTTTCGGAACTATTTTTATAAATCTTCTCAAGCTTATTGCAGTTCCACTTGTGTTATTTTCAATAATTGCCGGAGTTGCCAGTCTATCCGACATAAAAAGACTTGGAAGAATGGGGGTAAAAACCTTAACAGTTTATCTGGTAACAACCTTCATTGCTGTTACTGTTGGTTTAGCCTTGGTAAACACGTACAAACCCGGAGACAGAATAAATGAAGATCAGCATATAGATAACAGGATTTCTTATGAATTATGGGCAAAGGACAACAATATTGAAATTCTGGATAATAAATGTCTGAGTTGTGATCAGGCCAACTTTGCTCGTGTAGAAAAAATCAGGAAAATAATGTCTTTGGAACCTATTGATCCTACTGTAGCTGAGAAGCTGGAAACAGCGAGCAAACAGAAACAAGAAGGCCCTATGAGGTTTATTGTAGACATGATCCCTTCCAATATCTTTGTGTCTCTAAATGACAACAGTTTAATGCTTCAGGTAATTGTATTTTCAATCTTTTTTGGGGTATGTTTAATTATGATTCCTGATTCTAAATCGGCTCCACTTCTAACTATAATCAACTCCATCAACGAGGTTTTTCTAAAAATGGTGGATGTAGTGATGAAAGGTGCACCTTTTTTCGTTTTTGCACTTCTTGCAGGAATTATTAGTGAAATGGCAGGAAATAACCCGGAAAAAGTAATAAGTATTTTCCTTTCATTAGGGCACTATAGTTTGGTGCTTTTTGTTGGCCTGGCCTTTATGGTAATTGTTTTTTATCCCTCAATTCTCAATATGGTCAATAAAAAGATAGGATATAAAGGATTTTTTAAGAAGTTTGGTAAAGCTCAACTTGTAGCATTTACTACAAGCTCCAGTGCTGCAACATTACCCGTTACGATGGAATGCGTAACTGAGAACTTAAAAGTTTCACCCAAGACCGCTAATTTTGTGCTACCCATAGGAGCAACTGTGAACATGGACGGAACTAGTCTTTATCAAGCTGTTGCTGTAGTGTTTCTGGCTCAGTTACATGGTGTTGATCTTACTTTAGGGCAGCAATTGGTCATAGTTTTTACTGCAACTTTAGCATCTATTGGTTCCGCGGCAGTACCCAGTGCGGGATTAATCATGATGATTCTTGTATTGCAGTCAGTAGGGTTAAATCCGGCATGGATAGGTATTATTATGGCCGTAGACAGGCCACTTGACATGTGCCGTACAGTAGTAAATGTAACGGGAGATGCAGCTGTTGCCACCTTAGTAGCAAATTCTGAGGGAGAATTAGGG
>JAOUKG010000433.1 GCA_029882725.1 Cyclobacteriaceae bacterium | reverse complement strand
TGTTTTATGCTACCTATGAGAATGGGGTAACTAGCGCCACAGTTTCATTAACGGGCATGCCCGCAGGGAGTATTCATGCAGTTCATTTACATGATGGTACTTGCGATAATATAGGAATGCATTGGAATCAGGGTCTGGACAAGAGTTTTTGTGGTGAAGAAAGCATGGGTAAAGATTGGGGAAAGCCTTATGCAGGAGATTTTGAAAATATTTATATAGATAATTTTGGAACAGGTTCACGATCTGTGGCCACAAATTTATGGACTATTGGCACTGGAAGTTCAACCGATATCGATGGGAAATTGGTAGTTGTTCATGCAATGGCCAGCGATTTCGTGCTAGAATGTGACCCTACGCATATCCCGGGGCATATGCATATTAATCCTAAAATTGGTTGTGGGGTGATCGGTTATTAAATTCTTTTTAAAAAAAAGGCGTTTAAAGGACTCAGAAAACCAGTCAGGACAAATTCCGGACAATAAAAAGAATTAATAAAGAATCAACTTAGTCCTGGTAATCTTCTACTTTTATAACAACAAACGTAATGTATTCTCCATGAAATTTACGTTAAAAACTCGTGCGGCAAGTCCTGCACTGTATAGTTAAACCTAATCAAAAAACATCTGGCTATTTATAATGGATTAGTTACTTTTGTTCCTTGAAACAAAAACTATGGATTTAAGTAAATTAACCGCAATATCTCCTGTAGATGGAAGGTATAGAAACCAAGCCGACATTCTTGCTTCCTATTTTAGTGAATTTGCGCTCATAAAATATAGACTATTCGTTGAAATGGAATATTTTATTTCACTTTGTGAATTGCCATTACCACAATTAAGTTCCTTTGATAAAAGTCTCATTCCTGCATTAAGAAAAATACATCAGGAATTCTCACTCCAGGATGCACAGGAAATAAAAGATATAGAAAAAACGACCAACCACGATGTAAAAGCCGTAGAGTATTTCATTAAAAAACATTTTGACTTACTTAAATTGGACTCATTTAAAGAATTTGTCCATTTCGGATTAACTAGTCAGGATATTAATAATACCTCTATTCCATTGTCATTAAAAGATTGTGCGGAAAAAACATTACTCCCTTTAATCCAAAATGTTGTAGATGTACTGGACACTCTGTCTGAAACATGGAAAAATGTACCTATGCTGGCCAAAACACATGGTCAACCGGCCTCCCCTACCCGATTGGGTAAAGAAATCGCTGTTTTTTCAGAACGTTTGAAGCAACAACTCCAACTTTTGTCTCAAATTCCATTTAGTGCCAAATTTGGAGGTGCTACGGGAAATATGAATGCCCATTATATTACATTCCCCGACCATGACTGGCATGATTTTGCTAAAAACTTTGTAAGCAATTATCTGGGACTTACAAGAAGTTTTCCAACTACCCAAATAGAACATTATGACAACCTGGCTGCATGGTTTGACACGATTAAGCGTATCAATACCATCCTTATAGATTTTAGCAGAGATGTTTGGCAATATGTGAGTATGAACTATTTCAAACAAAAAATCAAAAAAGGTGAAATCGGATCTTCGGCAATGCCACATAAAGTAAATCCAATCGATTTTGAAAATGCTGAAGGTAATTTAGGTGTTGCCAATGCTTTATTTGAGCACTTTTCAGCAAAACTACCTATAAGTAGATTACAAAGGGACTTAACCGATTCTACAGTACTTAGAAATATAGGAGTTCCTATTGGTCATACTCTAATTGCACTTAATTCCCTCTTAAAAGGGGTAGGAAAACTGGAGCTCAATGAGGCTGCGTTGGAAAAAGATCTTAACTCCAATTGGGCTGTTGTGGCTGAAGCTATCCAAAATATACTCCGAAGGGAGGCCTACCCCAATCCTTATGAGGCTCTATTGGACCTTACTCGAAAAAACAAAATAATTGAAAAGGAAGATATTCTTGAATTTATTGAAAATTTAAAAATTAATGATGAACTTAAGTTAGAATTAAGAAAAATTACCCCTTCGAATTATCTGGGCAAATAATGAGCATTAGAGGCATCATATTATTCTCGTTTTTATTTCCGGGTGTAATATATGCCCAAACAGCATGGAAACCCATTTCGTCTGCCTCAAATTTTATCCAGAAACAGGAGATCAAAATTGAAAATGACAATAAAATATATTTTTCATCTGATTTTACTTTTACCGCCATTGCTTTCAAAGTAGAATCAGACAAAAATATTTCCAACACTTCCTTTTCAACAAATGAAACTAGTTTTCCTTTCCAAATTGACGAACATGTTGAAGAAAACATGGGTATGTCTGTTGTACAATTAAAAGTCATGGATGGACCCGTTCAAAATATTTCAATTTTCCCCGGAGAATACCGTGGAAATTTGGAAATGCACTTAATTGATGGGAGGTATAAAAAATTTGATTCAAATCTGAAAAAGGAAAACCAACAAGCTATCGAAGCGGGTTGTATAGAACCCTCAGCTATTGACCAATCTGTTTGGAGAGTGGGACTACCTTCCCCAACTTACACCAGATCTTTTACAAATGTTACACATTTAATTATCCATCATTCTGCAGGTTCCAATACAGCGCCTGACTATACCGAAGTAGTTCGTTCTATTTATCTATATCATACTGAAACGAATGGTTGGTCGGATATTGGATATAATTATTTAATTTCCCCGGATGGAACCTTGTATAGAGGTCGTGATCCAGACGGTGGTGAACAAGATAACGTTCAAGGAGCTCATTTTTGCGGAAAAAACAGCAATACCATGGGTATCTGCCTGATGGGTACCTATACTACGGTACCTCCCACACAGGAAACATTGGCAACCCTAAATACATTATTGGCCTGGAAATCTTATAAAGATACTATTTACCCAAATGGAGGTACTTATCATTCAGGAGTGGGTTCAGTTCTTTACAATATTTCAGGACACAGAGATGGGTGCACTACGGAATGTCCTGGTACTATGACTTATAGTTTACTCAGTGAAATACGTAATCAAGTAACCGCTCTTTTTAATGATTGTGATGGAGTAATTACGAATATTGAAGAAAAACCCGATTTTAGTTTATATCCAAATCCTGTTACAAATGGATACCTTACTATAAGTATAGACTCTGAACATTTAGAAAGTATTGAAATTTTGAATATACACGGTCAATCTATTAAACAAATACCTGTAAATACGATGTCTCTCAATAAAAACATCTATACCCTTGACCTAAAGACCATGGAGGAAGGTAATTATCTAATAAAATTGACAACTTTGGAAACCATGAGGATTGAAAAAATAATAATCTGTAATTAGGGCCTTCTGAAAATATTGTATAAAGGGCATTCCGTTTTTTCTTGCACTCTTAATTTTCCAATTTCCCTGTTTTTTGTAAAGAATTTCCCTGTTTGTTCTTTTAAAAACGCACTGTTATAAATTACCATCAGGGACTGAATGTGCATCCGGACCAATCGTTAGATGCTGAGCCCCATATTAATCCATGGTTTTCCTAATCCACCCTCCACTACTGGAGGCTGTATTGGATTTTTTAGGACTACCCTTATAACGAATACTGCCACCACTGCTGGCAGTTGCATAAATTTCTTGGTTTGCGGTTATCTTTATACTACCTGCACTACTTGCCTTTGCTTCGACAATATTCACTTCCAGATCGTAAGCATCTACTTCTCCCGCACTGCTTGC
>JAOUKG010000432.1 GCA_029882725.1 Cyclobacteriaceae bacterium | reverse complement strand
GCCCATTTTTTGTTTTTCTTTACCACCCATGATGCAAATGGTTGGCTCAATAAAGATTTTACTCCCATAAGGCAAAGATAAATAAAAAGGATATTGAAAACGAGGGAATGGCCTAAATCAACCTAGCACGAAGTTTAAATCTTATTTAATGAATTTATTATTTCCTGTTTTAAACATGATTTTTTATTTGTTGCTTACTTTTGTGGTTGCTAATGTATGAATTGAAAATTTTATTGGTGTAATTAGTATCGATTATAATTATGAAAAAGAATTATTTGTTTGTTGTTGCAGTAGTTGGATTTTTGTTTCTGGTATCGTGTCAGAATATTGTTGATCCAGCTCCAGGAAGTTGTGGGCAATCTGGTTTCGATGTTGTGGTGAGTTCTACTACTCCTGCTTCAGGATGTAATACGGGCGATGGGGAAGTAAAGGTGGTTTCGACAGGGGGTGACGGTGCGGTGACTTTTAAATTGGAAAATGGTATTTTCCAGGCTTCAGGAACGTTTTCAGGATTAAATGCTGGTTTTTATTCAATTACTGCAAGGGAGGCTTCCGGTTGTGAGGTAGTAATACAAGTTGCTCTAACTTCAGTTACTGGTGTTAATATTACAAATATCACTTCAATGGATTCTGGTTGTGGTACAAGTACGGGTTCTATAACCGTAACGGCGAGTGGCAGTGGTGCTTTACAATATAAATTGGGAGCTGGTGGTACTTATGGCCCAGGTAGTTCAATTACCGGATTGGCAAGTGGAGTTTATACAGTGTTTGTAAGAGATGGTACTGGGTGTGAATTGTCGGCAACTACTCAGGTGAGAACAGGCATGCCTTTTGCGACCATTAAAAATATTATGAATAAAAGTTGTGCTATTTCAGGGTGTCATGTGGCAGGAAATATCAAAAATACGGTTGATTTGACAGTAGATCAGAATATTGTTGATTATGCTGCTTCAATAAAATTGAAAACAGGAAATGGTACTATGCCCAAACCTCCAAAACCTAAATTAACGGCTCAGGAAATAGAAAGTATTGCATGTTGGGTTGACGATGGAGCTCGAATTAATTAACACTTTTAACATTTTTTTAAAAGAAAGTAAAGAATTATGAAAAAAATAATAATATTAATTTTTCTGTCAGGCGTATTAAATCCCTATTTTGGTTTAGCGCAAAAATACAAAGTGAGCGAAAGCAAAGTGATATTTTTTTCGCAGGCAGCTCTTGAAGACATCACTGCCTACAATACGGCAGCTGCGGGCATTTTTGAATCCTCCAAGGGGGAGATTGCCTTTGCCATCCCAATTAATAAATTTGAATTTGAAAAAGCTCTTATGAAGGAGCATTTCAATGAAAAATATATGCATTCCGATAAATACCCCCGTGCCATGTTTGTAGGTATTGTTTCAGGTTTTGATCTTTCCATAAAAGAGAAGCAAACTGTGGTAGTGAAGGGTAAACTTACTATTCATGGAGTATCTAAAGAGGTTTCTGTAACAGGTACTTTCGAGCCACAGGGTAATACAATAAAAATGAGTGCGAAATTCCCGGCAAAATTGGTGGATTATAAAATTGAAAGGCCCCAGCTTTTGTGGGAAAATATAGCAGAAGAGGTGGAAATAACTGTGGACTTTAATTTTAATAAGCAATGATAAGATCTTTACTATTCATTATAATATATTCTTGTGTTTTTACAAACCTGATTGCTCAGGATGATTTGTTAAGTGAATTAGAAGAAGACCTTGGGAGTGAAAAGCAATATACCATTGCAACCTTCAAAGGAACCCGCCTTATTAATGGACATACAGTTAAAACGCGTGAAAAGGGCGAATTGGAGTTTCTTATTTCCCACAGATTTGGGGCAATTAATACGGGGGCTTATGAATTTTTTGGACTGGATGATTCCTATATGCACCTCACCCTTGATTATGGTGTAACTGATCGTTTGAATGTAGGTTTAGGAAGAAGCTCTTTGGATAAAACGTATGATAGTTTTGTGAAATATAAATTGTTGAGACAGGTAAACTCTGGAAATGGGTCGCCTGTAACAGTTACTGCTCTCATAAATACGTCTGTAAAAACATCTACTGATGCCTTTGTTTTACCAAACTGGACAACTGTAAACCGTATGGCCTATGCCAGTAGTATTCTAATTGCCAGAAAATTCAGTTCCTCATTTTCCATGCAACTCATGCCGGTTTGGGTGCATAAAAATAGGGTGGCATCACCAGAGGTAAATAATACCTATGCATTGGGTACAGGGTTCAGGGTTATGCTTACTTCCAGTATTTCTTTGAACGGAGAATATTATTTTAGGTTAAATGCACCTGATTTTCCGGATTCTCCCCGATATAATTCGATGGCTTTAGGAGTAGATATTGAAACTGGTGGTCATGTATTTCAGTTACAATTAACTAATTCGCGTGGTATGATAGAAAGAGCTTTTATTACCGAAACTACAGGTAGTGTTGGGGCAGGTGACATAAATATTGGTTTTAATATCAGTCGTACTTTCCAACTGAAGCACTAATATCACTTAAGTAGTATTAATAGGTCGTTTTCTCTTTAATTTATCTAAAATATCCATATATTTAATCCAAATATCGTGATTTTATAGTATGGAAAAGTATGATCTGATTGTTATTGGTGCAGGGCCTTCCGGGTATGCTGCAGCCATGCGTTCAGTAGATTTTAAAAAGAAAACGCTCCTTATTGAACGTAAAGAGATAGGTGGGGCAGGGGTAACCAATGGAGCTTTGTCTTCCAAAACATGGTGGGAAATTGCCCGTCAAATCAGGCAAATGAATAATAGCCTGGAGCATTACCATATCGAAAGGCCTAAACTGAATTTCCAGGAAATAAGGCAAATGGTAATGGAGTCTGTTTCGGGAAAAAGGCAACTTTTGCATGAACATATGGACCACCTTTCTGAAACCAATGGTCAATACCTTTCTTATCGTGTTGGTGATGCACAATTATTAGACAAAAATAAAGTGGAAATTCAGAATGGGGTGGGAAATGTAGTAGTATATGGCGATTACATTATATTGGCAACGGGTAGCCGCCCCAGAAAACTTCCGGAAATTCCAATTGATGATAAAACTATTCTTACCTCAGATAGTATAGAATCTATGGATGACTTTCCGAAAAGCATGGTCATTATCGGTGCAGGGGTTATAGGGTGTGAGTATGCAACTATTTTTTCGGGGTTTGGGCTAACTAAAGTTCATTTAATAGATAAAGGTGATCATATTTTACCTTTTGAAGATTCTGATGTTGTGCATGTGATCGAGTCCAATATGGAAAAAAATGGCGTGTTGGTACATCGGAATTCCCAATTGAAGCGTATTGAAATAATTAACGGGGAGGTTGAATATGAATTGGTGTATGATGACGGTCGTACAGAAACTTTCCATGTAGAAAAGGCACTGGTGGCTGTAGGTAGAGTGCCCAATTATGAGAAATTATGGAAAAGTGATTTACCTATTGAGCTTACTCCCCGGGGAATAAAGGATATGGAAACCCAGACTAGCGTTTCCAATATTTATGCGGTGGGTGATATTACTTGCGATATAGCGCTGGTAAATGTAGGTGAGTTGGAAGGACGTTATGCTGTGGAAAGGATGTTTGGTAAGCCCAAGAGAAGGTTGGTATATGAAAATATTTCCACCATTATGTTCCTTCACCCGGAAGTAGCAGG
>JAOUKG010000431.1 GCA_029882725.1 Cyclobacteriaceae bacterium | reverse complement strand
TTTAGAAATGAATAGGGTAGTATTGGCATCTCCTCAGTGAGTGGGTAGGTACCTAATGGGGTTGTATTTATTATAAGTTTATGCTCCTTTATTAATTCAGGGTTCTCATTGAGTTTTTCATAAGTAATACCCAAACCAGGATTTCTGGAAACCATTAAATAATTAATTTTCAAATCTTCAAGAACCGCTTTTACAGCACGTGAAGCTCCACCAGTGCCCAAAATAAGTGCTTTATATTGTGAACCCTTTATCCAGTTTACAAGCGATTCTCTAAAACCAAAGTAATCACTGCTAAAACCCTGAAGTTGTTTACCTGTTTTAATAACATTGATTGCGCCAATACGTTCGGCTCTCGAATCAAGTATATCCATATAAGGTATCAGTTCTTGTTTGTATGGAATTGTTATGTTTAACCCTGAAGGATTGTATTTTGTAATAATTTCAGGAAAGCCACTTGCCTCGGGAATTTCAAACAAATGATACTCGCAGTTCTTTATATTTTCTTTTACAAACTTCTCACTAAAGTATTTTTTACTAAAACTATGTGTGAGTTTCCTTCCTAATAACCCAAATATTTTCATTTTGAAGTTTTGGCTAACTTTTCGATAATTAAAACTAATGCTACACCTAATAACAGATACATCAAGGCCAATAGGGTTTGTGTATTTAATTCAGGCATTAGCCAACTATATTCCTGAATAATGGGCTTTCCATTTTTCAAAATCAAATTGCCAGTAGCATCTGTTAATTTTATGGAGTCTTTCCAGGGCCATATCACCAATAATGACCCCAGAATAAATCCTGTAAGTGTAGATATTGTATTATCATGATGATTGTGCAATAAAAAGTTGATTGCTCTGGAAAGAATAACAAACCCTATTATAGCACCAATTGCAACAGGTATAATTATCCGGATATTAAATTCAGGAATCGAGTGGAGCATAATGAGTTGGTAATTTCCCAATAAAATCAACACGAAAGAACCTGAAAGTCCGGGTAAGATCATACTTGCCATAGCTATGATTCCACAGAGCAATAAATAAAGGAAATTCTGATTTTCTTCAGCAGGTTTTATAAAAGCAAGTGCCACTGCTACAAGGGTACCAATTAAAAACCACGTTATTGTAGGTAGAGACCATTTTCTTATGGTTTTGCCAACGCTTAAAATTGAAATAGCAATAAGTCCGAAGAAAAAAGCCCACAAATATATAGGGTAAGTTTCAAAAAGATAGCCCAATAATTTGCCTATTGAAAATAGACTAAAAATAATTCCCAATCCCATTACAAATAAAAATCGAAAGTTTACATGTTCAGCAAACTTTCGAATTTTAAAGGAGAAAAGTAATTTTAGTGCAGTAGCATCAAACGATTTTAGAGCACTGATAAAAGGCTCATAAATACCAGTAATAAATGCTATAGTACCCCCGGAAACTCCAGGAATAACATTAGCGGCACCCATTGCTACTGCTTTTAAGAATAATAGGAACCCTGATCTCAAATTTTTAGGAATTACTTTTCAAGAAATGCGTAAATGTATCTCCACGTAGTCCTAATCTGATAGTTTCCAAACTGATAGCTTCATTGGGGGCAATGTTTCCCAGATTTACATTTGCTCCCAAAAGTTTTATAAACCATACTTGCTGTGATTTCTGTGGAGCCTCCCAAATGATCTTTTCAAAAGGTATTTCAGTTAAGATTTCTTGAACCAAACCACTACGAACTTCTCCTGAGGATCTAAAAAGGCCTACATTTCCAGACTCACGGGCTTCGCCGATCACTTTCCACGCACCGGCTTCCAGTTCTTTTTTCATAAGTTTGATCCATTGGTATGGAGGGATGATTTTTTCTTCATCTTTGCTTCCCACCTCAGAAAGTACTGTGACTTGTCCTTTTAATTTTTGGATATATTCGCATTTTTGATCGTGATCCAACTCAATGGAACCATCAGAAACTTCAGCGAATTCGAGACCGTATTTATCTAATACTTTACGATAATCATCAAACTGATTTCGTATAATAAAAGCTTCAAAAAGAGTTCCTCCAAAATAAACAGGAATACCAGCTTCCTTATATATTTTGAGTTTTTCCTTTAATACAGGTGTTACAAAAGAAGTTCCCCATCCCAATTTGACAATATCAACATGGTCGCTTGAGGTTTCCAAAAAATCTTCAACTTCCCTTGTTGAAAGCCCTTTGTCCATTGCCATTGTAAATCCATATTCTCTGGGCTTTTGAGTTCGCTCAGGTATTTGTTTTAGAAGGTAATTCATTATTAATTGTTATCTCTATATTGATTAATTACTTTATATAATGCTTTTTGGATTTCCAATTCCGGAAAAAACTCAAAAAGCACCTCGTGTTTGTCAAAGGCCAAAATTAATGCATTTTCTAAATAATTAAAGGCTTCTTTGTAATTACCTGCTGATATTAGGTAAGCGGTAGCCCTATACATGAGGTCAGCATTGTCTGGAAGCTCCTCCAATCCAAAAAATATGATGCTAAGTGCTTTTTCATTGTCACCCTGATTATAATAAATCATAGACCATTCCATCCATATTTCTACATCTTCAGGGTTTAATTGACTAGCTTCATCCCAGGCGTCCAGACTTGAAATTACATTTCCAATTTGAAATTCTGCTTTGGCAACAGCTTTCCAATAAGTGCCATTTTCCTGATCTATTTTTAATGCTTTATTGAAAAAGTGTATAGATTGATAATACTTTTCAATATTAAAAAGACATAAACCAGCCCTATACCAAGCCTCATGGTATAAATTGTCTAGTTTGGAGGCTTTCTGAAAATAAGTTAGTGCTTTTTCATACTTGTCCATATTGTAATAGGCAATTCCTATATTGTAATAGGTTTCAGGGCTTACACCTTCAAGTTGTTGTGTTTTTTCAAAACACTCAATGGCCTCTTTATAATTTAAAATGGAAATATACGTATTACCCATATTGTAATAGGCACTTGCAAACTTAGGGTTAATTAAGGTCGCATACTCATAGGCTTTAATGGCATTGTCAAACTGTTCAAGTTTATCGTAAACAATGCCTAAGTTGTACCAAGCTGACTGACTGTAGGGGTCAGTATCTATAAATTGTTTGTAAAACGAGATGCTTTTTTCCAATTCGCCAATGAGGTCCAGGCAAAAAGCCAATTCATAGAGGGCATCCTCATGCTCTATATTAATTTGTATGGCTTCTTTATAATGCTCTATAGCTTCCTCATATTGATCTAAATTTTGATAAACCAGACCGATGTTATAGTGTATTTCATCTTGGTTTTGAGCAAAGGGGAGTATTTTAAGAAAACACTCCAATGCTAATTCATATTCACCAATTACATTGTAACATATTCCAATCGTGTTCAAAATTTCCTCATCACCTGGGTGATAGTTCAAGGCACTTTGTAACAGTTCAACAGCCTCATCGTAATTGTTTAATTGCATCATGATATTTGCCTTGGCAAGTATCAAATCCAATGAATACGGATATTGGTTCAATGAAATATCAGCAGCTTCCAAAGCCTTGCTTATTTCTCCATCGTCTAAATAATGATCGATAATTTTTTCGAAAGATTCTTCAGTAAGGAAAAAGGATTCACTTTTCTTTAAATGCTCTTCGTATTTTACTATCAATTCGTCTTTCTCTTTCCTCTTCTTTTTCTCAGGCATCTATGTGATTATTGGTTTATACA
>JAOUKG010000429.1 GCA_029882725.1 Cyclobacteriaceae bacterium | reverse complement strand
CAGCTATCCTGGTATGCCGGCATCAATGAAAAAATGAGTTCCACGGGATTTTATGAATATTGTGCAGGCCATGATGATGTTAATTTCAAGACAGCATCTGTCGTTGCAACCATGATTTGGTATTTTGTAGAAGGATATTATCACAGAAGTGGTGGAGATCAAAAATTCAGGGAAAATGATTATATGAAATACGTGGTGTCTATGCCTTCTACACCAGAAACCATTATTTTTTATAAAAGTAAATTGAGTGAAAAATGGTGGATGGAAGTACCTCTTCCTGAAGATGCAGAAAAGTACAATCGTAATTTTATTATTCCGTGTCGCTATGAGGATTATAATACGGCAACGTTAGGAGAAGTACCCGATAGGTATATAAACACCCACGCTCGCTTAATTTAATTCTATAATTTTTTAAATTTTAAAGAGAAACCCTCAACTATTTTTATGGATTTCCTGTTTTAACTATTCAAGTAATTCTATTATGTATAAAATATTTTTATTACTCTTCGTATATGGTTTGGCGGGGTGTGTTGATAAGCAAATTTCTTCTGAAAGCGAAGTAGGTAAAAGTGTCGATATACCTCTTGAACAAAAGATTGTAGATAAAGCAATAGAGGTATCTGGTGGGGATAAATACCTTAATTCAAGTATATCATTTAAGTTTAGGGACTATGATTATATTGGAACCCGTAAAGATGGTTTGTTTACATATGAACGTATTTTTTCTGATAATACCGGAAAAATCAGGGATATATACGATAACAACGGTTTTATAAGGGAGTTGAATGGGAAGAAAATAGCAGTGCCTGATTCAATGGCAATTAAATATTTAAACTCTATAAATTCTGTATTTTACTTTGCCTTGCTACCCTATGGTTTGAATGACCCCGCTGTTTACAAGGCCTATAAGGGCTTAGATAGTATTGATGGTGGTATTTACCATAAAGTGGAGATATCCTTTGATGAACAGGGAGGAGGAAAAGATTTTGATGATGTTTTTTTATATTGGATTGACACTAGTTCATTCAATATCGATTATTTTGGCTACACCTACAAAACAGATGGAGGAGGTGCTAGATTTAGAAAAGCCTATAATTCACGTGATATTAATGGATTAAGGTTTCAGGATTATATTAATTATAAACCGGTCGATGAAAAAGTTACTCCACTGCTTAAATTTGATTCTCTGTTTCAGAAACAAGGTATGACTGAACTTTCAAGAATTGAACTTGAAGAAATTAAGGTAGAAATATTTTAAAGGTTTACTGTGAACGCAAAAACTGTAAAAATAGAGGTCTTCGGAAAAGTGCAGGGTGTCTTTTACCGGGCATCGACCAAAGAAAAAGCAATTGAACTGGGTTTAACTGGTAAAGTTAAAAATATGAATGATGGCTCTGTTTATATTGAAGCAACAGGGAATCGGGAGAAGTTGAATGAATTGCTTGAATGGTGCCATACAGGGCCAAAATTTGCAGACGTTACTTCAGTACACAATGAATGGATAGAAGAACCATCAAATTATGATGATTTTAGGATTGAATACTAATAAAAAGAAAGGTAAAAGGTTTATGCTGCCTTTTTCAAAACAATGCCTTTGTATTTATACACTTTTAAATTGAAGTGTTGAAACATATAGGTATTCATCCTGTTTAAAGCTAAATTTTTAGAATGCCCCTGTGCATTAAAAACTGTAAGTTGGAGTACTGTTTTCAGAAAGGCTTCAGTATTAAAAAGTTTAACTATCCATTCCTTAAATGCCGAATCCCAATCAATGGAATATTTTGTATAATGATCCATTCCGTCAAACAGAAATTCAAGCTGGTTGTTTCCATGACGAAACCTATATACCGCTGAAATCAGTTCATAGAATTCACTAAACATGTGAACGTCTGTATCTTGATTTTCGTGATCTTTAATTTTTAATATAGTATCATCAATCAGACCTAATGGATTGTATTTTTGTTGGTAGTAAGTTTTGGAGTATTCAACGAGATATTGCAGGAGTTCTTCTTCCTTATCAAATTGAGCTCCATATAGAATGTAATTTTTGTCTTGTTGAAAGTATTTTCTCATTGTTTGATAGGGTTGTACAAATATAAAAAAAATATATTAGTAGTTTTTCCAAAAAAACGGAGAGAACAAAATTAATACAGTAAAAAGTTCTAATCTGCCCATTAACATCATAATAGAAAGGACCCATTTCCCAAAGTCATTGATATGAGCGAAGTTATATACGGGGCCTACTGTTCCTAAACCAGGACCGATGTTACCAATGGATGTAGCAACAGCACCCAGAGAACTGGAAAAATCAAGATTTGTAAAAGACATTAAAATCAAACCTACAAGAAACACTGAAAAGTACAACATAATAAATGCAAGAACATTATAAGTTGTATCCTGATTGATTGCCTTCCCATTTATTCTCACAGGAAGAATTGCAGAAGGGTGCATTTGTCTTTTTATTTCCAATACCGTGTTTTTGAAAATAATGATATGACGAACTATCTTAATTCCTCCAGCGGTGGAACCCGCAGATCCCCCAATAAACATCAATATAAAAATTAACACAAGTACTCCGCTTCCCCAAAGGGTATAATCGGAAGTTATAAAACCAGTAGTAGTAATAATCGACACAACTTGAAATAAGGAATTCCTGAAAGCTTTTTCTAAGTTTATATCACCTAAATTTGTAGCCATTATTCCAAAAATTCCTAAGCTTACTACTACACAGAGAATAAAGTAAGAACGAAACTCTTCATTTGCGAAAGCCTTTTTGAATTTACCTTTTAATCCGTAGTAGGTAATGGTAAAATTAGTGCCAGCCAGAAACATAAATACTATGATAACATATTGAATAAAGGGTGAATCCCAATAGGCTACACTATCTTGCTTGGTACTAAATCCACCAGTGGCCATGGTAGTTAATGAGTGATTTATGGCATCAAAAAAGTTCATGCCCCCAATTATTAACAAAACACACTCAGTAAAAGTTAATCCTATATATATTACCCAAAGTCTTTTAGCAGTATCCTGGATTCTGGGTTTCATTTTATCAGGGCTTAAACCAGGAGATTCTGCTACAAAAAGCTGCATTCCTCCAATTCCTAATAAAGGAAGTATAGCTACAGCCAAAACAATAATTCCCATCCCACCTATCCACTGTGTTAATGACCTCCAGAATAATAGTGCCAGAGGCAATGCCTCGATATCGTTAAGTATAGAGGCTCCGGTAGTTGTAAAACCACTTATAGTTTCAAAAAAAGCATCAGTAAATGAAGGAATCTCACCAGAAATCACATAGGGTAATGTTCCAAAAAGGGACATTGTAATCCAACCCAGGCTAACAACCATATAGCCATCTTTCTTTCTTAATTCTTTGACTTTATTTTTTTGGGTGGGTAAAAAAATACTAAGACCTGAAATAATAGTAATGCCACTGGATATCAAAAAATAATTGTAGGGTTCGTTGTAATAGATAGCGAAAGGAAGGCAAAACAACATAAATACCCCATTAAACAACAAGAGAAGTCCAAGAATATTTGCTATTGCCTTAAAATTTATATTCATTTTATTTAAAGAACTCTTCTACAGCATGTACACAATTGGGCCTGCACAGAACAACGGCTCGATCATTGGGCTGGAATTGAAAATCGCCCATTGTAATATAACCATCTCCATCTCTCACCACTCCGCCAATT
>JAOUKG010000430.1 GCA_029882725.1 Cyclobacteriaceae bacterium | reverse complement strand
GGGTTCGGTTTTACCTGATGGCACATACTTCTATGTGATTCAAGGGCCAAATGAAAATTGTAAACCAGTAAAAGGCAGTATTTTACTAATGAAATAATTAAAATTAGTAGTATATTAAGCTTTGTTTTTTTTAGTTTTTTTGAGTTAAAAGGTAAATAAATATATATATGGATTATTTGAAGTCATGGGTATTGTGCGGCTTAATGGCAGTCTCTTTTACGGCTTTTGGCCAGATTTATGATGGACTGGAATTTGTAGGGCCTGCCTCCGATTGTGCCCTGACACCAGACTTTAGTGATGCTTTTAATATAGCCCCACCTATTGTTTCAGGACAAAACACAACGGACACACAATCAAAATTATCAATTGGTGATATTGATTGTGATGGTATTCCCGATGTAATTTTTGTGTCCAAATGGGCCCAGGCTATTAAAGTTATGGCTACAACAGATAACCAACCTTTGGATGGAGCTGATGAAGGAGATATAAAAAGTGAATACAATACTCCGGGAAAGAAAATTTTTCCTACTGGAAAAGGATTTGATTCCCAATGGTATTTTGAAATGGAAATTGCTATTGGAAATATTGATGGGGCATGTGATCTCAGCAACCCGGAAGCTAACCCTGCTGAAATATTTGCCTTTGCAAGTAACAGGAAAAATGCCGATGATATCCCTTCCAACTTTGCACTTACGGGATTTAACTATTCAGGGGCAACTTTGGAGCCAATTCCTGGCTGGTGTGATCAAGTACCTTTGCTGGGCAATCAGCGTCCTGGAGAAATGGGCCTTGCCGATTTTGACGGGGATGGACTTGTGGAGATTTTCTTTAAGAATGTAATTTATTCGGCAGAGACTGGTTGTTTGCTGGCCCAAGGTCCTGCTTTGGACTGGGATACAGAGGTAACTTCAGCCCCGGTAGCGGTTGATTTAATTCCGGGTGGAAATATGGAATTGGTTTCCGGGAACATTGTGTATTCTGTTCCGGATCTAAGTGCAGCCCGCGCAGCTTGCGATCCTTGTACCCAATCTTATGCTCCCGCTTCATTGAGTGTGACGGCAGATATGAATTCTCTTGGGCAAGGGCAGTGGTACCCAAAGGAAATTTATGATCCCAATGAATATGGATATGATAACTTCAGTTCCACTTCTGTAGCCGATGTTAACAACGATGGATATTTGGATGTAGTACTTTCCGGAGCCTTAGATAGTAAAAATGGTGAAACTGCCGTTTTTTACTGGGATGTGCAAAATAGCATTGTGAGTTATTATTTACCCAAAGATCCAACTGATCCAACCGGACTAGGATGGGAATGGGGAACAAGTAGACCCAATCTGGGAGAAATTGACGGTGATGGAAAACTTGAAATTACCTTTATTGCCGGAAATCAATTGTATGCACTCGAAGAAGTAAATGGTGTATTGGTGGAAAAATGGTTGCGTACCATCAATGACTCCCGTTCAGGGATTGTAGCCACTACGGTTTATGATTTTAACAATGATGGAAACCCTGAAATAGTATATAGAGATAGCCAGCAATTAACCATCATAGATGGTGCTACAGGGCAGGAAACACTTTGGGCTACTACTTGTCAGTCGCATACTATGACTGAAGGTCCGGTGATTGCCGATGTGAATGGTGATGGACAAACCGACCTTTGCGTAGCTTGTAACCGAAATAATTCCTTTGATATTAACGCAGGACTCCAACAACAAGCATTAGGTGAAATGCGTTGTTTCTTCTCAGAAAGTAACTCTTGGTTGCCTACCCGCCAGGTATGGAATCAAACTGGCTACTTCATTACGAATGTAACTGATGATTTGACTATACCTACAGAACAAGTAGGTATGAATACCGTACTAAGTGATGGTTCTTGTCCTAATGGTTTGCCCGGTCCCCAAAAACCTTTCAACACCTTTATGAATCAGGTGCCTTATCTTAATGCTGATGGTTGTCCTGTATTCCCAGGACCTGATTTGGCGTTCTTTGGTGCTGATCCCATGGATCCAGCACTTGATCCCACTGATCCCAACTATTTCCCAGCCATTGAACTCATTCCACCTACATGTGGAGATTTTGGACTTACTGTTCTTTTCAATATTATCAACGATGGGGATTTACCCATTACAGACAATATTGATGTAAGCTTCTGGGAGGGAGACCCTACCACAGATACCAACGCAAAACTATTAAGTACAGATATTCTGGGTATCGTAGCATTGGGGGTTGGTGATACAATAAGAACAGCATCTAAAAAATTCACTGGCCCGGGATATGAATTTCCTCTATATATTGTACTTAATGATAATGGCAGTACAGCTCCTATAATAGATTTAACGGCCAAACTTACACAGGAGTGTAGTATTGATAATAATGTGTTGGGGGTAATGGTTACTCCTGAGCCTTATGAAATACTGGCCCAGATGACCAATAATTTTACTTGTGATCCCTTTGCTCCTACCAACGGACAAATTACTTCGCAAGTATTTAAAAATGGAATCCAAATTACCACATTTACAGATTATAAGTTTGAATGGTTCTCCGGAGCTAATTATGAAACGCTTCTTCCCGGTGCTACTGGACCAACAATTTCAGGTCTGCCCGCTGGTGATTACAGTTTGAAAGTAACCAATACTGTTGCAGGATGTGTAAGTTCACCTGATTTTCCAATGACTATTTTGGATGATAGCCCTCAGCCGGATGTTACTTTAGTGAAAAATAGTGATCAAACGAATTGTACTCCTGCCAATGGAGAACTGGAATTGGTATTTGGAGGAACAGATATTGGTTACACGTTCAAATGGTACGATCAAAACCTGACACTTTTACCCAATACAGCTAAAATATTGACAGGATTAGTGGGTGGTACATATACCGTTGAAGTAATTCTGGACGGTTGTGTCTATTCTCCTTCTGAAACCGTTACTGACCTTTCATTAAACCCCGAGGCTTCTGCAGTTGCAACAGGTGTGTCTTCTTGTATTGACCCCAATACAGGTACCGTAACAGCCACAGCTCTTGAATCCGGAGTGGCCGCAGCAGATCAAACTAATTTTACATTCGATTGGCATTATTCTTCTGATGGAGTAGCCAATGTGGGGAGTATTTTACCTCCTGCGAATGGAACGGGTGCCACCAGAACTGCATTACCAATAGGTTTTTATGCTGTTTATGTGACCAATAACACTACAAGTTGCCAGTCTCTGCCCGCTTTTGTTGAAGTAACTGATGATACTACCTTTCCGGATGTTGCGATATATGAAATACAACCTCAAACTTCCTGTGATCCTACAGCACCCAATGGTATTTTAGGAGCACAAATACTAGATGCATTTGGAAATCCCATTGCAGATATTTCCACTTTCACGTTTGAATGGTTTGAAGGTGATAATACACTTCCTGCCAACCTACATACTATAACTTCAGGAACAAAAGGAGAAATTGCCGAAAATATCAAAGGAGGAGGAATTCCTTATACTGTTAAAGTAACCAATCCCAACGGTTGCTTTACCTCGACTTTCTTCGTAATCTCAGAACAAAATACGCCTCCCGAAGTAACTCTTACTTTATTGGATCCCAACACAGTTTGTGACCCTGTTTTGGCTGCTTTAGGACAGTTTACAGGTAGAATTCAAGCTACAGTAACAGATAATGGTGTTCCGGTAACATTACCAAATCCGGATTATGTATTTACCTGG
>JAOUKG010000428.1 GCA_029882725.1 Cyclobacteriaceae bacterium | reverse complement strand
CGCATTCATTTTTAACGCATCTACCAGATCTTCAGGAACAGGAAATGGCGATTGCCCAAATCCTAGTTTATACACAACCTTTCCTTTTGAAATTAATTCATTTGAGAGCTCATTTATTGCTAATGTAGCAGAAGGTTTTACAGCAGATACTTTTGGGTTTATTAAATTACCTTTCATTGATGTTTTATCGAATAAAGTTAATACTTCCAATCATGGGGAAACTTCCAATTAAAGATAGCCTTTTATCTCCTTGGAATACAAATCAAAAAAATATCTTTCATTTTTAACCGGAACAATCTGAACACTGAAGGGCATTGTCCTAATCATTCAACATGGGTAACGAATAAATACAATATATTTGCATTTCATTCGACACCAACAATATGTCAAAAAACCAGAACCAGAAAGAAAAAAAGAAAATTAGGGATATTTCTTTAGCCAAAGTATTTAAAACACTAATTGTTCCACGTTGGAAACTACTTTCCCTAGGGTTGTTTCTTATTATACTCAACCGACTATCGGGATTGGTACTGCCTGCAGCTTCCAAATACCTCATGGACGATGTTATTGGCGATGGAAATTTAGGGCTATTGAAAATATTATTATTGTCGGTTACCGCAGCTTTGTTAATCCAGTCCGTAACCTCCTTTCTATTGACACTTTTGTTAAGTGTGGAAGCGCAACATTTGATTTCTAAACTCAGGGTTCAGGTACAACAACATATACTGAAACTTCCTGTACGTTTCTTCGATAATAATAAATCGGGAGCTTTGGTATCCAGGGTGATGACCGATGTGGAAGGGGTAAGGAACATTGTAGGAACTGGCCTGGTTCAACTTTTTGGAGGTATAATAACAGCAGTATTGTCGTTAATATTAATGATTAATATTTCATGGCAGATGACACTTTTTGTATTAATTCCGGTGTTGATCTTTGGTTTTATTTCTATGAAGGCCTTTAGCTACATAAGACCCGTATTCAGAAAACGATCCGTTATCAATGCCGATGTAACCGGAAGGTTAACAGAATCGTTAAATGGGATTCGGGTAATTAAAGGGTTTAATGCAGAGGATCAGGAGATCAAGACTTTTGCTGAGGGAGTAGACAGACTGTATCAAAATGTGAGAAAATCACTGACCACAACAAGTCTTGTAACCAGCTCAGCCACCTTCTTATTGGGATTGGCAACAGTGGGAATTATGGGTTTTGGCGGATATTTCATTATAGGAGGGGAGATGACTACGGGAGATTTCCTTTCATTTACCTTGTTTTTAGGATTTATGATTGCTCCCATCGTTCAAATGAGCAATATCGGTACACAGATGACTGATGCTTTTGCCGGATTGGATCGTACCGAGGAGATTATGAATGAGCCCATTGAAGAGGATTATATTAAGGGAGGGGTGGAAATGGAAACTTTAAAAGGCGACATCAAATTTGATAACGTTGGTTTTGCCTATGAAAAAGAAAAGGATGTGTTGCACGACATTAATTTCGATGCCCCTTCGGGATCTGTAACAGCTCTTGTGGGAAGTTCAGGGTCAGGAAAATCAACTATTGCCGGTTTGGTAGCCACATTTTTAAGACCCAGTTCTGGTAGTATTACAGTGGACGGCATTGAACTAGACACAATTTCGATTTCCAGTTTCAGAAAACACCTGGGAGTAGTGTTGCAGGATGATTTCCTCTTTGAAGGTACCATTCGTGAAAACATAATGTTCCCAAGGCCTGAGGCTACTGAAGATCAATTGTTGGAGGCCGTGAAAGCTGCACACGTCAGCGAGTTTACCGATCGTTTTGATGAAGGGCTTGACACCACAATCGGAGAACGCGGAGTAAAACTATCGGGAGGACAACGACAACGGATTGCCATTGCACGGGCCATTCTAGCCGATCCAAGAATTCTGCTTTTGGATGAAGCTACGAGTAATTTGGATACAGAATCTGAATCGTTGATTCAAGAATCTTTGTCACGATTAATGAAAGGAAGAACCACGATAGTGATTGCCCACAGATTAAGCACCATTCGACAAGCCAACCAAATTTTAGTGATTGAGGAAGGGCGAATTGTAGAACGAGGCAATCATGACGAACTTATTGCCAAAGAGGGAAGGTATTATCAGTTATATACTTATCAGGCAAGGATTTAGGGGTATTCATATTATTCTTTCCTTTTTGAATAGAAAAGATTTTTTTTAATATATTTTACCATCTATATAAAATAAATGTACTATATAGGATAAGATATATTACATTTATTTTTTTAAATCAAATAAGCTTGAGTCATAGATGAAGTACTTTGAAGTATCATTAGCACTTTTAGTAGTTGTATTCTATTTTTTATTAGGTATTCCCGCTATTCCTGCAGCTGCAATGTTTGGCTTATCTGCTTTTGTTTTGGAATTTTATTATTTGTTTTTTGGTATAGCTGTATTTAATAGTCTTTCTATTAAATCTATGTTTAGAAAAGCTTCGTATTATAATGTGAGTTTTGGGAAGATAGTAGCTTCGATAGGGTTAGGAGTAGCATTTAGTATTGCAATTAATGGTTCCTTATTTATTATTTTAAAATTACCGGGAGGTTTGGAATTGCTTACAATCAGTACAACAACACTTATTTTTGCTATCCCAATAGTTTTGTTTAAGCATTTTTTTAAATACAAAGGCATAAGTTTATTTTATAAAAGGGTTTTATACCGATTGACTCCTGTTTTAGTAATATCGATTTATTTATTTCTTAAAGAATTATGGAATTTAGAAGGCGTAACCGTTTAATATTTGGTGGCCTGTTAATCATTGCATTGACTATTTTTTTTAGCCAAATTGACATGTTTAAAAATGATCTTGGAAGGGCCATATATGGAACATTATTAATTAATGTCAGGTTTCTAGGTATGATTTGGGTCCAAGAGGCTGCTAAATACCAAGGTAGGAAACCAATGGGTTATATTTTTATGGGGCTAATTTTTCCAGGATTTACTTTTATGGTTTTGGGTTTTCTTTATAAAAAATAATGTATGATTGATTTCAATGTTTTTTGTAAGCTATTTATGGTAATGGGGTAGTTTTGCACGTATAATAGAATATAACACAGTTAAATATGCTTCATCAAAGTCGCCCCCAATTCCATAATTTAAAACGTGAAATAAAGGTGAAAACTTCACGTAGTGGTGGTCCGGGTGGCCAGCATGTCAATAAAGTTGAATCCAAAGTTCAGGTCATTTTTAATATCCCCGAGTCTGCTTTTTTAACCCCCGAACAAAAGGAACAATTATTAGCCAAATATGCTTCTAAAATCAGCAAAGAGGGAGACTTGACTGTTACCTGCGAGGCGCATCGTTCTCAAATAAAAAATAAAGAGCAAGCCTTCAAAAAGATGGACCGCCTTATAGGAAAAGCTTTTGAAATGAAAAAGGCAAGAAAAAAGACAGGACCCACCAGAGCTTCCAAAGAGAAAAGATTAAAAGGGAAGAAACTATTATCGGAAAAGAAGAAAATGCGTGGGGGAGGAAGTAGTTTTGAAGATTAACTGCTATTTGGAACAATAGAAATAGACCACAAAAAAGGACACTTCTGGTGAATTAGGGCAATTCCTCACCCCGTTTCTATTTTTTTATTTAAATTTTATAGGAAAAAAAATGGAATCTGCCCCTCTACAAAATCTCAGTTCTTATTCTTAATCTCAATCTCAATCTAGATTTT
>JAOUKG010000427.1 GCA_029882725.1 Cyclobacteriaceae bacterium | reverse complement strand
CTGCGCAAGATGACCGGCAAGAAGAAAGGCTATGACTTTAGCTACGTACAGCAGCTGGGCTACGACAAATTTGAGCAGCGGGTTTATTTGGAGTATGGCAACGGAACCAAGACGACCTACGATTATGAGCCGGAGCGCCGAAGATTGAAGGGCATGACAGCCAGCACAGCTTCCAAGCGAGCGTTCATGGACAATACGTACACCTACGATGCGGTGAACAACATCCTGGGACTGGAGAACAAGGCGGAAGTACCGGAGGCGAATTTGATGGGCGGCAGCAGCAAGTACAGTTATGAATATGACGATTTGTACCGGTTGACCACGGCGACGGGCAGCTATACAGACCCCAACGAGCAGCACGCCTACACCCTTTCGATGGAATACAACACGGTGGGAGGCATCACCCAGAAGACCCAGTCGCACCAGCGCAAGGGCGCCACGACAGGCGATGAAGGCTGGAGCGTACAGAAGAAGACCACCTACGACATGGGCTACACCTACGGAGGTGATTTGGCCCATGCACCGGTGCACATCGGGGACAAAGCCTACAACTACGATGGCAACGGGAATATGACGGGCTGGACACACGACGTGAGCGGGCAGCGCCGGAAGTTGGCCTGGGACGAAGAAAACAGACTGCGTGCAGTTCTTGACAATGGTTCTGTATATCACTACATTTACGATGCCGGCGGGCAGCGGGTGCTGAAAGGCCAAGGAAAAGGCCAGACCGTGTTTGTGAACGGCGAAGAAAAGGGTGGCAGCGGCCAGGTGGGCAACTTCACCGTATATGTAAGCCCTTTTGTAGTATTGCGCAGTGGAAATTACACGAAACATTACTACATTGAAGGTCAGCGGATAGTTTCAAAACTCGGTGGTGGCTGGGACGGAGAAAGCACGGGGCAAGCCGGCAGCGGTAAAGTCGATTTTAACAAAAAAGAGAAACAAATGCAGGAAGGCATAGTAAAAAACCTCAAGTGGCTTGGCCTTGACGGACAGGCCCTCACCGCAGGCAAGAGCGGCAAGACGCCCCCCGGTCAGCTGAACGGCACCGGCGGCCAGAGCAACCCTGCCGAGCCCAACCGCTACTACTATCACCCTGATCATCTGGGTAGCACTAGCTATATTACCGATGCCACGGGAGAAGTTTATCAGCATTTGGAGTACTTCGCCTTTGGTGAGACGTTTGTGGAAGAGCATAGTAACACCGACAGGACGCCGTATTTGTATAACGGGAAGGAGTTGGATGAAGAGACGGGGTTGTATTATTACGGGGCGAGGTATTATGATGCGCAGACGAGCATTTTTATTAGTGTGGATCCATTGGCGGAGAAGTATCCGGGGTTGTCACCTTATGTTTATACATTTAATAATCCAATAAGATATAGTGATCCAACCGGAATGGAAGGAGAAGAAGGTAATGGAGGGGGTAGGCGTCAAAGGAAACTGGATGCAAAAGTTGATAAACTAAACAATGAAATGTCCCAATTTAATTTAGATGTTCAGCAAGGAAAATATGGGGTTGATGAAATTATAAAAAAGTCTGATCAGTATAAAGAACAAGCAGATAAATTAATTGATAAATTTGATAAGTTAAATAGAAAATACAATTCGGGAACAACAAAGGTTAACGGTTCCTTAGGGCTTGTGGTGGTTGGCGGGGTGAGGTATGGCACCGCCCATGATGAAAATATCAATGATGTTAATGAAGCGGCGCGTAAACCAAGAGCTGCTAGTTTTCTTTACGCAAGAAAATTAGAAGACGATGAAGGAAGAAGTATGCCCGATAATGCTGTAATCCTGTATACTGGTATTAATATTGATATCACCGAGTTTAAAGGAAATACAAGTATGTCGCTTTATGGAACGAATAATACACAAACTTTTTCAACAAGTGGTCAAAGGATTTTTCATACCGAAGCCAACCTGACTTCAGATTACAGTGGAAGTTTTAGTAATGTATGGCCAGGTGTTCGCGGAAATGTAAGGGCTTTTTCTAATCCTGCAAGTAACGCCGGTTATGCGGTCCGTTTTACCGGAGGAAGGGCTAGTGCTAATATTAGATTTAGTCTTGTAGCTACTTATTATATACCTTTAAAGATTTCTAATGCATTTAAATAGGATTTTAATTATTTGTTTGGTAGTTGGATTTTTGTTTAATCCAAACTGTGTTCTTTCACAAGAAATCACCAACTGGAGAGAGATTCCCGTATCAGTGAAAATATGTGGGGTCAAATATACGCCTGAAATGTTTCGCTTTGGTTTAGATGATGAAGTGCAAAAGAAAAAGGTAGGTAAATTGAAGATGAGCAGTGAACTAGGGGAGGGGACGTTCATTATTGAATCAAGGCCCACCAACACCAATTTGCGTTTAGTTATATACCCTTCAAATTTAGGTTTTGTTGTAAGCGAATTTGAATTTGACCTTTCGGAAATTGCTGAAATAGATTTTTATATAATGAAGACGAAATTTAAGAATAAGATTATCTACGACACTTACAGCGATTTACATTACATAGCGGTGGTAGTTTTCAAAAATGTTGAAGGAGAGATCATTAGAAAGTCAGATTACTCAATTCCCTTTAAATTTTTTGAGAAAGGTATCAGAAAGATATTAAGAAAGGCACCAGCCCAAGAGTGTGAGTTTGATCCATTTATAAGCTTGGAGGTTCGTTGCAAATGAAAGGTTAAGGCCCAAAACCCAGAGACTGTAAATTAAACTCTGTCTAAGTTAAATAATTTATAACTATTAACTTAGCAGAACAATGACAAAAGAAGAGAAGACGGTCTTACAAAAGAAGGCCTTAGAACAATTTAAAAGTGGCAAGTTACTTTTTGGAAAAGATGGAGCTTTTGCTCCTCTGCTAATCCCCTGCTAGTTCCACGGTAATTCTACAAAAAGCTGTCCCTTGTTAGGGACAAAGAGCCAATACTTCCTGTATGGGAACTTTTTGTATAGGAAGTGGCTTTGTGTCAGTTTATTGTTTGTTTCTATTGTGAATTCAACTACATCTTCCTATATGTTTTACTCAGTTTCACATTTGGTGCACCCAGTGTTGCTCCTGTTTTCACCGATTCTGGTTCTCAGAGCCTCAGAATTGAATGAAATAGGCACATTTTTGCCTTGATATGCCTCCTCCCGCACTTGCGGGAGGTGTCAGTCCTCCTAATTTTCCATGAGGCCGCACATTATTGAAGTCATTTATTGATTTTTCAAGAGCGGTTTTGAGTTGTGTTTCGCCCAACCTCATTCACCTACGCCAAGGCTACGGTGAATATAGATCCTACGGTGTTACCCACAGTTGGCTTTTTGCAGTTAGCTTTTGGTTTATGATTCGGTTCCTCGATTGACCGATTCCTCGATAAACGGCAAAGCTATTGGTTTGCTGTCGATTGGCCGGTTCCCCGATTCCACGAAGGGACAAAGAGCTTGGGGCATCTTTCTCATGGTTTGAATCACGGATTTACACGGAATACACACAGAATTTCACGGATGGACTTTTCGCGACCTCCTTTCTCGGTTCTCGGTTCTCGGTTCTCGGTTCTCAGTTCTCAGTTCTCATTCTCTGTCTCGTCCTGTTCATCCCATTCACCTACGCCAAGGCTACGGTGAATATAGATCATACGCCAAGGCGTAGGTGTACGGTGTTACCAGCTGTTAGCTTTTTGCTTACTATTCGGTTCCTCGGTTGGCCGATTCCCCGAAGTAGGTGAGC